>DASXAN010000733.1:0-4212 GCA_036406755.1 Gemmataceae bacterium | reverse complement strand
GCTGCTTAGCCCCCGGTCAATGACCGGGGGCTAAGCAGCGCCGCGAAGCGATCGCGTGTCAAAGCTGCGTGACGTAGCCGATCACGCCGATGTACTGCATGCCGCCGCCCGGGGCGAGTTCGCCGCTCGGGTCAGTGGTGTAGAAGTAGCCGCCGGTCGCCGGGTTGTACCAGCCGTGGAGGGCGACCTCGCCGGCCCGCGGCCGCGTGTCGATGTAGCCGATCGGCGCCTCCAGCCGTGCCCCCTGGGCGGCCCCGGCGAAGCGGTCGGTGCTCAGGATGTGCTTGCCGGCCGGGGTGAGGAACCGGTACAGCGGCACCGTGCCGTCGTACTGGCGGTCGAAGACGTAGAAGACCGCGGCCTCGTTGCGGTACGCGCCGGTGGCGGCGACGGAGTAGGCCTCGCTGGCGTTCGGCGTGTACAGGTGGTCGTCGGCGAAGTTGGCGGCCAGCCGGTAGATCTTCCGATAGCCGGGCGGGGCGTCGGCCGGCTGCCGGGGCATCGGGGCCAGCTCGTACGCCGGGGCCGGCACCGGCCGCGGCGGGTAGTACGAGGTCTGGGCCGGCGCGGCCGCCGTCAATCCGAGGACGGCCACGGCGGCACCCGCAAGTAGGACGGTAGGTCCGCGCATGGGTGATACTCCGAGGAGGTTGCGGCGACGGCTCCTGGCAGGATGAGAACGCAACCGGGGTGCCAACCGGCCCCAACCTCTCGGCCCGTACAATGGATGCGACCGGTGCCAGCTGAACGGAAGGGGCGAGCCGTGCGCGCACGAACGACGAACCGGAGCCGCTGGCGGGCGATCCTCGGGCAGCGTTGCCCGCGGTGCCTCCAGGGGCGAATCTACGCCGGCCTGCTGCGGATGAACGACGAGTGCCCGGTCTGCGGCCACCGCTTCGAGCGGGAGCCGGGCTACTTCCTCGGGGCGATGTACATCAGCTACCCACTGTCGCTGGTGGTCATCGGGCTGTCGATGCTGGTCATGCACTGGCTCTGGCCGGACTGGCGGCTGGAGTTGCTCGTGCTGCTGTCGATTCCGCCGCTGGTCGTGTTTGTGCCGGTGATCGTCCGCTGGTCGCGGGTGCTGTGGATGCACTGGGACCCGCCACTCGCCTGACCGTGCGCGGGCGAGTGGCACGCGGGTACCCCGCCCGCCGCTCGCCCCCGACGACTCCCGTCAATACGGCGTCGCCTCCAGTCCCGCGCCGGGGACCACCGTCGCATCACCGCGGCGCTCGAAGTCGTACGCCCCGTGCCGGGCGAGGATGTCCCAAGCCGCCGCCGAGCGGTCGTCGGCCCGCACGGTCAGGATCGTCCGCCCGGTCTTGAACTCGCTCTCGTAGTAGGTCGCCTCCTCCTCCGGCACGCCCAGGCCGACCAGCGCGCCGAGAATCGTGCCGACGGCGGTGCCCGTCCCGGCGCTGGCCAGGATGGCCATGAGGGTGCCACCGGCGATGAACGGGCCGACGCCGGGGATCAGCCCGGCCGCGACCGCCAGTCCCAACCCGGTGCCCGTCGCCGCCCCGGCCGCCGCCCCGATGCCCGCTCCCTCCTCCCATTTGGAATGAGTCGTGTCGCCCGGCAGGCCGGCCCGCTCCCGGGCGTGGTCGTGCCCGGCCGCATGGCCGACCGTCTCCGTTTGCGTGCGGGACACTAGGCCGATCTGGTCGTCCCGGAACCCGGCCTGCCGCAGTTCGTCCACCGCGGCCTGGGCCTTGTCCCGGTCGGAAAACACGCCGATTACTGTCGCCCGGCGGGTCATGGCACTCCTCCCGTGCAGGGTCGCCGGCGAAACTCGTTCGCCCGCCCGGGGCCGGCGCCCGGTGCGGCCGCGTCGCTTGCACGAAATGGCAAATGAAGCGCCCGATTCGCCGCGGTGACTGTCAATCTGGCGTAGCGGCCACCAGAATGCGGGTCATCCGGCCCCCAGGATGACATCCCAAGCCGGTCGTTTCCCCAACCGGCGCTGAGCGTTCCGCCGCTGTACGCCGGCCGACGGGCATTGGAATGGGATGTGCAAGCCTGTCAGGTGTCGGGCCGCCCCAGACGGATCGGACCCAACAAGCAAAGGACCACCCATGCGCTACGACGACCCGAGTGAACCGCTGCGCGTCGAGTTCGACACCCACCAGTGCGACCTCGCCCCGGAGCAGATCGCCCGGATGCAGGACGACCTCGACACGCTGACCAAGGCGGTCGAGAACTTCCCCAGGCCGGAGCTGCACGTCTACGTCGCACGCCGCAGCCGGTCGAACGATTACGTGGTCAAGACCACGCTGATCCTCCCCGGCCAGACGCTCGTGACCAGTGAGCACGGGCCGGTCGTCCACGCCGCGTACGAGCAGTGCGTCCACGTGCTCTTGGAGCAACTCAAGGACTACAAGGACCGGCTCGGCCAGGTGCCGGAGCGGCAGAAGGTCGAGAAGGGCACGCGGCAGGAGCTGCGGCCGACGATCGACCCGGACCTCGGGGCGGTCGGCTCGGCCGTGGCCGGCGGAGATTACGCGGCCTTCCGCACCGCGATGCAGGGCTACGAGGAGCCGCTGCGGGACCGCGTCGGCCGGTGGCTGGAGCGCACGGCGGAGACGGACGGTCAGGTCGGGCGGAGGTTCACGATCGCCGACGTGGTGGAGGAGGTGTTCCTCGACGCCTTCGAAGGCTGGGACGATCGACCGAAGGGCATCCCGCCGGGCGAGTGGCTGACCGGGCTGATCGACCCGGCCGTGAAGGAACTGATGCGGCACCCGGACGACGAACTGGAGAACGTCCGCATGGTGCGGACCCTGCAAGGTGTCCCGGCGACGCGGGAGGAGACGTGATGCGGCTGCCGGCCCATGACATGCATGCCGGCTCGCCTTGCGCGGCGCTAGGCGATTGACCCTTGGGAGGACCGAGTCATGGACCGTGCGATGTGCTTCCTCGGCGGCGCGGCCCTCGGCGCCGTGACCATGTACTACTTTGACCCGGACCGCGGGCGCGGCCGGCGGTCGGTGTGCGAGGACCAGTGGGCCGCCCGCGGCCGGCGGGCCGCCCGGTACCTCGACAAGGCCGGCCGGGATTTGGCCAACCGCGCGACCGGACTGGCCCACGAGGCCGGGCACCTGATCCACGGCGAGCCGGTCGGCGGCAGCGGGCACCGCCCGTCGCTCGACATCATGCACGAGAACCTGGCCCCCGGCACCCGGCTATTGCTCGGGGCACTGGGCGGGGCGCTGGTCGCCTGGGGGCTGATGGAGGATGCCCCGGAGGCGTGCGTGCTCGGCACCGTCGGGGCGGCGCTGGCCCTACCGGCCGTCACCGGCTGCGGGGCGGCGTGCGGGTTCGGCCTGACCGGCGGACACGAGGCGCAGCCCGAGGGGCAGCGGCAGCCGTTGCGGGGCGGGACGCCGGAGCGAGTCGCGGGGCCGACCGTCCGCCGCGAGGTGCCGGCCCCGGTGATGTGAGGGGGGAAGCCTGATGAACGCGCACGCAAGCGGCCCCGCCGTCGAGCATCCGGTCCGCGTCCGAACCGGCCCCGTCGAACTCGACGGGACGCTCGCGGTCCCGCAGAGTGCCGCCGGCGTCGTCGTATTCGCCCACGGATCCGGCAGCGGCCGGCACAGCCCCCGCAACCGGTTCGTGGCCCGGGTGCTCCGCGAGGCCGGTCTCGGGACACTCCTGATCGACCTGCTTACCGCCGCCGAGGAGGCGGTGGACGTCCGCACGGCACACCTGCGGTTCGACATCGGCCTGCTCGCCGAGCGGGTTGTCGGCGCGACCGACTGGCTGGCCGGGGTCGAGGCGACAGCCGCTCTGCCGGTGGGATGCTTCGGGGCCAGCACCGGGGCCGGGGCCGCCCTGGTGGCCGCGGCGCAAAGGCCGGAGCGGGTGCGGGCGGTGGTCAGCCGCGGCGGCCGGCCGGACCTGGCGGCCGAATACCTGCCGCGGGTGCAGGCGCCAACGCTGTTGATCGTCGGCGGCGACGACGAGCCGGTGATCGGCCTGAACCGTCAGGCGCTGGACCGGCTCGGGTCGAAGGAGAAGGGGTTGCACATCGTCCCCGGGGCGACCCACCTGTTCGAGGAGCCGGGGGCGCTGGAGGAGGTCGCCCGGCTGGCCGCCGACTGGTTCGCCCGCCATTTGGCTGGTCGCACGGCGGTCGTGTAGGGTGGGTCGAACGAGCGGAGCGCGCGAGGCCCACCGCCGCGGGGGCCGGCCCCCGCCGCGGGGGGG
>DASXAN010000732.1:0-4644 GCA_036406755.1 Gemmataceae bacterium | reverse complement strand
CTCCTGCCGAGCCGGTGAGACCAGCGGCTCGGCAGGAGCCTCGCCCTCCCGCGATGAGGCCCCGAACCGTGCATTAATCCTCACCCGTATCGAACAGCACGATCCGCGCCTCGCGGACCGACGTCAGTCCGTGCAGGAAGGTCCGAGCGAGGAATTGGAACATCGCGTCCAGGCAGACGTCGCGGGGGTAGCCCATCGCCCCGGTGCCCAGCAGCGGGAAGGCGATCGACGCCACGCCGTGCGAGTCGGCGTGGTAGAAGCAGCTCGCCATGATCTCGGCGATCAGGTCGCGGCTCGGGCAGACGACCCGGTCGCCGACGAACCCGACGGTCACGCCGTGGAAGACGAACCGGGCCGGCAGCGCCCCGGCCGCGGTGACGACCGCCCGGCCGGGCCGGACCGGGGCCAGGCGGCGGGCCTGTTCGACCACCGCCGGGCCGGCCGCGGCCGCGATCGCCGCCGACACGCCGTAGTTCATCTGCACGAAATAATTGTCCGAGCTGACCAGGGCGTCCACCCGCTGGGCGACGATGTCGCCGCGGACGATGCGGACCGTCTGGCCGCGGGGGAAGGCGTAAACGTCCAGGTCCTGGTTCCACGCCCGGCGTTCGCGGAGGTAATCGGCCCGGCGGGACCGGTACCGGTCGAGCACGGCGGCCAGGTCGCGGTCGTCGGAGGCCGCCCACGGCGGGCCGGCGTCGGCCGCCGGCTGGAGGTGCCGCAGGACCTCCGCGAAGGACGAGAACCGGTCCGCGGGCACCTTGGCCAGGCACCGCTCCAGCACCTCGCCGGTTCGGTCCGAGATGTCCGCGTTGACCGACCGCGGGGCGGGCAGCGGCTCGGTCTTGGCCTTGTAGAGGATCGTGAACGCCGTCTCGCCGTCGAACGGCGGGCGGCCGGTCAGGGCGTGGTAGAACAGGGCGCCGAAGCTGTATACGTCGGCCCGGGCGTCCACGCCCCGCGGGTCCTCCGCCTGCTCCGGGGCCATGTAGTGCGGCGTGCCCATGACCGCGGCCGTCGGCGACGAGTCGCCGGCCAGAATCGGGCCGCGGGCCAGGCCGAAGTCGGCCACCCGGGCCCGCCCCCGGGCGTCGATGAGCACGTTGGACGGCTTCAGGTCGCGGTGGATGATGCCCTGGTCGGTGACGGCGATCATCCCCTCGCACGTGTGCCGCATCCACGGCAGCACCTGCTCCTCCGGCAGCGGCCCGCCGCGGGCGCGGATGGCGCGGTGCAGGTCCGACCCCTCAACCCACTCCATGACCAGGACCGGGCGGCCGTCGGTCAGGACGTCGAAGTCGTGGACGGCGACGACGTACGGCGACTTGACCCGGGCCAGGCACTGGGCCTCGCGGAGGAACCGGTCGGTGGCGGCGTGCGGCAGCATGACCTTGACGGCCACCGGCATGTCCAGCCGCCGGTGCCGGCCGCGGTAGACGACGCCCATGCCGCCGCGGCCGGCCCGGCCTAGCAGGTCGTACCGGGCCGTGAACGCGGCGTCGAACGGCGGGTCGGAATCGTCGGGGGTGTCCGACGCGGGGTACGGCAGCGTTGAGTCCATCGGACGACACCCCGGGCGGGGTCACACTTCGACGACCCGGCCGGGCTCCAGCACCGTGACGTGCGCCAGGCCGAGGGCGTCCAGCTCCGCCAGCAGCCGGTCGCGGAACCGGGCCTTCAGGTGGACGGCGTACACCGGCACGCCGGGCCGGACTTTCGCCACCTCCGCCGCGAACAGCCGCGGCGTCAGGTGCTTGGCCACGCCCGCCAGCCACGCCTGCCCCTCCGGGAACGTCAGCTCCAAGAACACCGCCTTCAACCGCGGGCAGCAGTTGGCCAGGTGCCAGATCGCCTCCGTCGGGGCGGTGTCGGTGACGAAGGCGATGGCCGACGTGCCGTCATCGATCAGGTAGGCGACCGTCGGGACGGCGTGATCGACCGCGGCCGCGGTGACCGTCAGCCCGGCGACGTGGACCGGCCGTCCCGGCGTAAGCGGCTCCAGCTTCACGAGCGGCGGCCCGGCGGCGGACAGGCGGACGAAGTCGGGGAACAGGCGGTCGTTGAGGACGTCGGTGTGGATGACGTCGAGGACTGCCTGGGGGGCGTGGACGGTCGGGCAGTCGGCCGAGTCGTCGGAGACGTTTTCGAGGAAGATCGGCAGGCTGGCGACGTGGTCCATGTGGGCGTGGGTGAGGAACACGTCCCGGACGCGGGCCTGGTCGGCCGGGGTGCCGTGCAGGCCGAGGCTGCCGGCGTCGAACGCGACGGTGCCGTTGACGAGCAGGGTGGTGAGGTACTGGACCGACCCCGCCCCCAGGGCGGACGGGACGAGCATCACCTTCATACGCGGGCCCCCGGTGTCAGGGGGAGTGTAACCGCTGGCGCGGGACAGGGCAAATGCAAGTGAACAGTGATCAGTGAACAGTGATCAGTCATCGAGCGTCCCGCCACTGGTGACTGATCACTGATGACTGATCACTGTTCATTCCGACCTTGTCACCCCGTTCCGGCGTCATTTGAATGGGTCTATGGCCGACCCGGCGGCGGACACCACGGTCGAGCGGTTCCTTCAGGCGGTGGAGCGGAGCGGCCTGCTCCCGCCGGCCACCGTCCGCCAGATCGTGGCCACGGCCCCGGCCGCCGCCCGCTCCGACCCGCAGGCCCTGGCCGATCACTTCGTCCGCCTCGGCCGGCTGTCCCACTTCCAGGCCCGTAAGCTCCTCGACGACACCGCCGGCGGGCTGGTCCTCGGCCCGTACCAGATCGTCATGCCGATCGGCCGCGGCGGCATGGGCACCGTCTACCTGGCCCGCGACAGCCGCGAGCCGAAGCTGCTGGCGCTGAAGGTCCTGCCGCCCAAGCGGGCCCGCACCGAGGAGCGGCTGCTGGCCCGGTTCCGGCGGGAGATGGAGCTGAGCAAGCGGGTGGCCCACCCGAACCTGACGCAGACGTTCGACGTCGGGATCGCCCAGGGGGTGTACTACATCGCGATGGAGTACATCGCCGGGCAGAGCCTGTACCGGCTGGTGGCGACCGGCGGGCCGCTGCCGGTCGGGCGGGCGGCGAAGTTCTTCGTCCAGGCGGCGGCCGGGCTGGAGCACGCCCACGGCATCGGTCTGATCCACCGCGACCTGAAGCCGTCCAACATCATGATCACCCCGCGGGACCAGGTGAAGGTCCTCGACCTGGGGTTGGCGCTGATCGAGGGCGAGGCGGTCGAGGACCACACGGTGGTGGGCGGCAAGGGGTACGTGGTGGGGACGATGGACTACATCGCCCCGGAGCAGACGGAGGACGCGGCGAAGGTGGACGCCCGCAGCGACCTGTACGGCCTGGGGTGCACGATGTACTTCGCGCTGACGGGGCAGCCGCCGTTCCCGGGCGGGGACGCGAAGTCGAAGATCCGCCGGCACCGCAAGGAGGTGCCGCCGCCGTTGCAGGAGTTGAACCCGCTGATCCCGGCGGACTTCGCGGCGGTGGTACACCCGCTGTTGGCGAAGCGGCCGGAGGACCGGCCGGCGTCGGCGGCCGTGCTGCGGCAGCAGCTCATGAAGTGGGCGGACCCGCTGCCGTACGCGGCCCCGGCGGTGCCGGAGAAGGAGGCGGACAGCGGGGAGGTGATCGCGGACCTGGAGGCGGAGCAGGAGGCGGCGGGGGGTGCGGGGTCGGCGTGGGACTGGGTGCCGCCGGTGTCGCTGGCGGAGACGGCCGGCGGTCCGACGTGGTGGGCGCGGCTGAGCCGGATGGCGTGGGCGGTGGTGGTGGCGGCGATCGGGCTGGCGGCGGTGGCGGTGGGCGTGGCGGCGTGGTGGCTGCGGCGGCGGTAATGGTACAATGGCGACGCCGGAGGGCGGTCACATGGACACGGCCACGAGCTGGATCAGCAAGACGCCGGGCGTCTGCGGCGGCGACGCCTGCATCCGCACGACGCGGCACACGGTCGCCGGCCTGGTCGAGTGGAGGCAACTCGGGTTGACCGACGCCCGCATCCTCGAACACCACCCGGACCTGACGCAAGCCGACCTGGACGCCGCCTGGACCTACTACGCCGAACACCCGGACGAGATCGACCGGACGATCCGCGAGAATGCCGAGGCCTGACGGGGCATGGCCCAGCTCTACGCGGACGAGAACTTCGACTACCCCGTCGTCGTGGAATTGCGTCGGCTCGGCCATGATGTGCTGAGGGCGCAGGACGCCGGTCAGGGCGGCCAGGGGATTCCGGACCCGGCCGTACTCGCCTTTGCGACGGCAGCCGGCCGGGCGGTGCTGACGTTCAACCACCGGGACTTCAAGCGCCTGCACCGGCAAGGGGTCACGCACGCCGGCATCATTTCCTGCACTCGCGACGACGACTCCGCCGCCCTGGCCAGTCGCATCCACGTGGCCATTCTCCCCCTGCCCGACCTGGATAACGTCTTCGTGCGCATCACCCGACGGCCTTGACGAAGATGACAGCCGGCGCGGGGCATCGTGGGTGAGAATCGGCGCGCCGATCCACTACGCACGGATGGCCTGTGCGACGCGCCGGCGCAGGTCGTCGGCGACCCCTTGGCACTTCCGCATCTGCTCGTTCACATCGTGCCAGAGTTGCCAGTACGCTCGCCAATCCTCCGGGCCGATAATGGCTTCAAAGTCGATCTT
>DASXAN010000731.1:0-3796 GCA_036406755.1 Gemmataceae bacterium | reverse complement strand
GTCTGTTTTACTCACCGCTCACCACTCACCACTCACCAATGCCCTTCCCGAACGGCCCGATTTCGGGTTGAATAGCCGCCACCCTCCCACTCTTCAACGACGGGGGCCGCCGTGATCCCGCCGGAAGTGCTGATTTCCGCCGACCGCATCCAGCAGCGGGTGGACGAGCTCGCCCGGCAGATGATGCACGACTACCAGGGGCGGAAGCTGACCATCGTCGGCGTCCTGACCGGCAGCCTGCTGTTCCTGGCCGACCTGATGCGGCGGCTGGACCTGCCGCTGCGGATCGCGCTGATCCAGGCGTCCAGCTACCGCGGGGCCGTCACCCGCCCCGGCGCGTTGCACGTCCAGTCCGACCTGCTGCCGGACCTCCGCGGCCGGCACATCCTCATCCTCGACGACATCCTCGACACCGGCCACACGCTCGCCTACCTGGTCCGGCACCTGAAGGCGCTGGAGCCGGCGTCGCTGAAGGTGGCCGTCCTCCTGCGGAAGCAGGGCCGCCAGGAAGAGCCGCTGGACCCGGACTACTGCGGGTTCGAGATCCCGGACGCGTTCGTGGTCGGGTACGGGCTGGATTATAATGACGAGTACCGAAATTTGCCGTACATCGGGGTGCTGAAGCAATAAGGGAGCGAACCACAGAGGCACAGAGGGCACAGAGGAGGAAACACAGAGGAGAAGGATTAGCATCTTCTCGGTGCTTCTTCCACTGTGCCCTCTGTGCCTCTGTGGTTCGTTCGTTCCGGCCCAGGGACCGTGGGCGTGACCGTCCTCCACCTGCTCCCCGACTTCAACTACACGGCCGCCGGCAGGCAGGTGGGCCTGCTCGCGCCGGCCCTGGGCGGGTCGGTCGAAGTCCACGTCGCCGGGCTCGGGCCGGACGGCCCGCTCGCCGGGCCGCTGGCGGCGGCCGGCGTCCCGGTTCACGTCCTCGGCACCATGCAGCGGTTCAACCTGGTCGCCTGGCGGCGGCTGCGGTCGCTCGTCCACGGCCTGCGGCCGGATGTCGTCCACGCCTGGCGGCTGCCGGCCGTGCGGGCCGCCGGCATCGTCCGGTTCCGGGCGCCCGCGGACCTGACCGCCGCGCCGCTGTTCCGCCTCGTCGTCAGCGAGCCGCGGCGGGGCGGGCGGCTCAACGCGCTCGACCGCCGGCTGCTGCGGTCGGCCGACGCCGTCACCGCCGGCGACCCCGGCGAGGCCGGCGCCTTCCGCGAGATGGGCGTCCCCGCCAACCGCGTGCACCAGATGCCGCCCGTGGTAGTGCCGCCGCCGGCCGGCCCGCCGCCGCTGGACGTGCCGTTGCCGCCCGGGGCGAAGGTCATCCTGTGCGTCGGCGCCCTGACGAAGCCGCACGGGTTCCGCGACGCCGTCTGGGCCGCCGACATCCTCCGCTACGTCGTCCCCGAGCTGCGGCTGGTCATCGTCGGCGACGGCCCGGAGCGCGACCGGTTGGAGCGGTTCGCCCTGGGGATCAACCCGGACGGCGGCCAGGTCCACTTCCTGCCGGCTCGGCCGGACGCGGCCGCCCTGTTGGCCCGGGCCGATGTCGTCTGGGTGCCGAGCCGGAAGGACTGTGGCCGGCAAGTGCTGCTGGAGGCGCTGGCCGCCGGCCGGCCGGTCGTGGCCGCGGTCGTGCCGGCCCTGGTGGCGGTGGTGGAGGACGGCCGGACCGGCCTGCTCACCCCGCCCGGCGACGCGCAGGAGCTGGCCCGCCGTACCCGGCCGCTGCTGGACGACCCGGCGCTGGCCGCCAAGCTCGGGGCCGCCGGCCGCGCGGCCGCCGCCGGCTTCGCCCCGGACCGCGTCGCCCCGGCGTACGCCGCGCTCTACGCCGCCCTCGGCGAGCGGTCGGGCGGTTGATAGAGTGTGCCTATGTCTGCCCGGCCGCCGGCCCCGGCCCCCCCGCCGTCCCGCCCGGAGCCCCCATGCGCGACGTCCTGACCCTGATCCTCGCCGGCGGCAAGGGCACCCGCCTGGACCCGCTGACCCGCGACCGGGCCAAGCCGGCCGTCCCGTTCGGCGGCCTGTACCGCATCATCGACTTCACCCTGTCCAACTGCGTCAACAGCAACCTCCGCCGCGTCCTCGTCCTGACCCAGTACAAGGCCCGCAGCCTCGACCGCCACCTCCGCGTCGGCTGGAACTTCCTCAGCCCCGAGCTGGACGAGTACGTGGACGTGCTGCCGCCCCAGCAGCGGATCGACGAGAACTGGTACAAGGGCACCGCCGACGCCCTCTACCAGAACATCTACTCCATCGAGAAGGAGGAGCCGCGGTACGTCCTCATCCTGGCCGGCGACCACATCTACAAGATGGACTACGGCGAGATGATCCGCTTCCACCTGGAGCGGAACGCCGACCTGACCGTCGGCGCCATCCCGGTGCCGCTGAGCGAGGTCCGCCAGTTCGGCATCCTCCAGACCGACGAGCAGGACCGCATCACCCACTTCCTCGAGAAGCCGCGGGAGGCCCGGCCGATGTCCGGCGACCCGCACCACGCCCTGGGGTCGATGGGCATCTACGTGTTCACCGCCCGGCCGATGTACGAGCTGCTCTGCCAGGACGCCGCCCAGCCGGGCAGCTCCCACGACTTCGGCAAGGACGTGATCCCGGGCATGATCGGCAGCCACCACCGCGTCTTCGCCTACCGGTTCCGGGACAAGAACCGCAAGAACGTCCCGTACTGGCGGGACGTGGGCACGCTGGACGCCTACTACCAGGCGAACCTGGACCTGATCGAAGTGGACCCGGTGCTGAACCTGTACGACGCCGACTGGCCGATCCGCACGTTCCAGCCGCAGCTGCCGCCGCCCAAGACGGTGTTCGCGGCCGATGGGGCGCCGGGGACGGCCCGCCGCGGCGAGGCCCACGACAGCATGCTGTGCAACGGGTGCATCGTCTCCGGCGGGCACGTCAGCCGGTCGATCCTGTCCCCGAACGTGCGGGTCAACAGCTACGCCGTGGTCGAGCAGTCGATCCTGTACGACCGGGTGGACGTCGGCCGGTACGCCCGGGTGAGGCGGGCGATCATCGACAAGGACGTGAAGGTGCCGCCGCACGCCACCGTCGGCTACGACGCCGAGCACGACCGCCAGCGGGGCTTCACGCTGACGGAGGGCGGGATCGTCGTCATCGCCAAGGGGACGCAGCCGGAGGTGTTCACGCAACCAAAGCGGTGACGCTCAAAACCCCAAATCCCAAGCACCGAATCCCAACAAACGGTGTTTGGGATTTGGTGCTTGGGATTTCTCTGCGGAGACGACGATGACGGCACCCGGCCGGAATCGCAACTGGGTCTGGTTCTTCGTCGCGCTGGTCGTCCTCGGGGCGATGGCGATCAGCATCAACTGGGCGTACAACGCGCGCCAGCAGTTGACCATGGACCAGCTGACCGCGGCCGAGGACCGGTGGGACAAGGCCGGCCCGATCGACTACGACCTGGCGGTGGAGAAGACGTTCCAGTCGTCGGCCGCGGACGGCCCGACCACCGACCGCATCCAGGTCCGGGTGCGGGGCAAGAAGGTGGTGGAGGCCACCATGAACGGCCAGCCCCTGGAGCGGCGGCTGTGGGAAGAGTACGACGTGCCGGGGTGGTTCGGGTTCGTGGAGCGGTTCCTGCAGATGGACACGGCCCCGGGCGCCCCGCGGACGTTCCGGACCGCCGAGTTCGACGAGCGGACGGGGCAGTTGCTGCGGTTCCGCCGCCGGGTGTCCGGGACGCACGAGCGGCAGGAACTGGTGCTGCGGTTGACGGCGTTCTGAGCCGACGTAGGGTGGGCCGAGCGAGCGGAGC
>DASXAN010000730.1:0-2715 GCA_036406755.1 Gemmataceae bacterium | reverse complement strand
TGCACCGCCCGACTCGCAGTCGCCGCAATCGCGGCAGATTCCGCAGCCGCTCCAGCCCGCCGTCGGTCAGGTGGTGGCCGATCAGGGTCAGGCCGCGGAGCCGGGGCAGGGCCGGTAGCACACCGGCCAGCTCGGCGTCGGTCAGGTGGTACAGGGTCAGGGACGGCACCTCCGCCAGGACGGCCGCGGACCGGCGGTCCAGGGCGCTGGCCCCGCCGACGGCGGCGTGCTCGACCCACCCCTGCCGCAGGGCCTCGGCCAGCCGGGGAACGATCGTCCGCGGCAACAGGTCGATGCCGAGCAGGCGGACGGCCAGCAGCCCCCGCCGGCAGTGGACGCTGACGTGCGGCATCCACCCGAACCGGGCGAGCCAGTCGGCGGCAGCTGGTTCGTCGTTGCAGCCGTCGGCCGGGGCCGGGCGGCGCAACAGCGGGCCGCGCCAGTCGCCGCGCTCGTCGAGCCAGTCCGCGAAAACCAGCCGCGGCAGGTCGTCGTCCGGGGCGTCGTGGACCGCCCGCAGGAACGGCAGCACGTCCTCGGCGCGGAGGTCGGGCATACTTTCAATGTACCCGACGACGGAGGTCAGGTACGGAACTTGCGACCGGCTCCGTCGAGGAGAGACCGGCATATGCGGTACACCGCCCTGGCGTGCGACGGCGACGGGACGCTGATGCGGCGCGGCCGGCTGGCCCGGCGGACGGCCGCCGCCCTGGGCCGGCTGCGGGCGGCCGGCGGCCGGGTCATCCTCGTCACCGGCGAGGTGCGGGACGACTTCGCCCACCTGGCCGCCACCGGCCTGTTCGACTGCGTCATCGGCGAGAACGGGGCGGTGCTCTTCTGCCCCGGCAGCCGCGGCGTGACGGCGCTGGCGGCCCGGCCGCCGGCGGCGCTGGTGCGGGCGGCCCGGAAGGCAGTTCACCCGCTGCACGTCGGCAAGGTGGTCCTCTCGACCGGCCGGGCCAACGCCGCCGCCCTCGGCCACGTCCTGGCCGCCCAGGGGCTGGGCTGGCACGTCGTCTCCAACCGCACCGACGTGATGGCCCTGCCGGCGGGCGTGACGAAGGCGACCGGGCTAGCGGCCGCACTCGAAACGCTCGGCCTGTCGCGCCGGCAGGTGGTCGGCGTCGGCGACGCGGAGAATGACGTGCCACTGTTGCAGGCGTGCGGCCTGGGGGTGGCGGTGGCCGACGCGGTGTCAGCGCTGAAGGGCCACGCCGATCTGGTGACGGCCGGCCGCGGCCCGGCCGGCGTCATCGAGTTGATCGGCCGCATGATCGCCGACGACCTGCCGCGGCGGGGCCGGTCAGGCAAGCGGGCCGGTTAAGACACCCGTCCCGACGTCGACCCGTTGGCCCGGACGCCCCACCGCTCCAGGGCGGCCCGCAGTTCGGCCAGCTCCGCCGCCTGCCGGCGGAGAGCGTCCTCGACCGCCGTGTCCTTCTTCGGGACGACGCTGATCTCGCCGCTGCCCTCGATCCACGCTTCGGCCACGTCCGCCGGGTCCGCCATCCCCTTCTGCCGCAGCTGGCAGCGGAGCTGGTTTTCGGTCATCAGCTCGCGCCGCAGGCTGTCGTGCATGATCACGCCGTCGCGGATCAGCTCCACCCGCGGCGGGTGCATGAGCTTGTGGACGAGCGGAGAGTGGTAGCTGAGCCAGTCGGCCGCATAGCTGGACAACAGCACGACGGCGACGACGCCCAGGCCGTCGGGGACGGAGTAGGCGTCGGCGACGAGGGGGTTGCGGCAGACGCCGGCGACGAGCGTGATGACGAGCAGGTCGCTGAGCGACACCTTGCCGGCCTGCCGCTTGAGGACGACGCGGAGCAGCAGGCACAGGCCGACGTAGATGACGACGCCGCGGAGGACGATCTCCAGCAGCGACAGCTTGGGGACGAGGAGTTGGTGCCAGTTGACGTGGAACAAGGCGTCCATGGTTTGCTCCTCAATCTGCGACGGCAGATGAGAAAGCAAACCGGGTGCCGGTGTAACAGTTCCCCCCTCTCCCGGCTTTGCGGGAGAGGGGAGTAAGACACTACGCCGCCGCCCGCCGTGGCATCGGGATGATCGCCGGCTCGCCGGCCCGCCGCCGCAGCTCCTTGCCGGCGTCGAACCGCGGCCCGTACCGCTTCGCCAGCTCGTCGCACGTCCGTACCAGCGCCGGCAGGCCGCGGTTGTAGGCGTACCGCACCGGCCCGCCCCGGAACGCCGGCCAGCCGGTCCCGAGCAACAGCCCGTCCAGGTCGTCGGCGCCGCGGATCAGCCCGGTCCCCAGCGCCGCGAACGCGGCCGTCAACAGCCGGGCCATCGTCCGCCGCACGGCCACCTCCAGGTCCCGGTCGGCGACCACCTTCGGCAGCGCCGCGGCGTTGGCGGCGTTCGCCAGCCGGCCGTGGCGGTAGAACCCGGCCCCGGCCTTCTTGCCCCGGTGCCCGGCCGCCACCAGCCGCTCCAGCAGCGGCGGCGGGCTCAGCCCGGGAACCGTCGCCGCCATCGCCCGCAGCGTCGCCACGGCCGACACCGTGCCGGCGTTGGCCAGGAACTGGCGCTCGGCGGCGCTGGCCTCGCGATGGATCAGCGAGAGCGCCAAGTCGCCGCCGAGGATGACGCGGCCCTCGCGGGCGAGCCCATCGGTGAGGCTCGCCGCGACCGAGCCGACGCCCGCAATTGCCATGACGCCCAGCGCGATGCAGGCGATCAGGATGCGGAAGCCGCGCA
>DASXAN010000729.1:0-7608 GCA_036406755.1 Gemmataceae bacterium | reverse complement strand
GATCTCGGTCATGCCCAAACCCTCGTCACCAGCGACGTGGTCGATGTTGAGCTGTTCGAGGCCGACATCCTCAAGCAAGCTAGGAAGATGGCGAGCTTCTACGTCATCTACTACAGCCTTGAGAACACGATCAGGCGACTGATCTCCGGAGTCCTTGCGGAGCAAGCTGGCGGCAACTGGTGGGAGGAGCGAGTCCCCACTGGCGTGCGTGACGCCGTTGCCGAAAAGCAGCAGAAGGAGCGGGACTCGGTGATGTCGATTCGGTCGCCAGAACCAATCACCTACACAAACTTCGGCGAGCTGATCGACATCATCAACGCGAATTGGGACGACTTCTCCGATGTGATCCGGAGTAAGAAGGCAATGCAGCAAACGCTGTCGCAGATGAACCAGCTGCGTAACGTCATCGCGCATAGTTGCGAGCTGCGCGAGGACGAGATCACGCGCTTTGAGCTGCTGGTCCGCGACTGGCTGCGCCTCCAGAGTTAGCGCGGTTCAAGACACACTCTTACCCGTCTGCTCCTTGGCCATCCCGCCGGCCTCGGGAAGGAATGAGAGGACAGTCATCATTTCCAAGCATGAAAAGATGAATCAACGTCGCGCCTACCCCATGTGACTCGGCCGATCGGGCTCCGCGCTTGCATCTGTAATTTTATACACTAAGCTTCTTTAGGCTTCGGCTCCCCTCCTCGGGAGCCCTTCCTCCCCCTGCAGACAGCAGCCGCGGGAGTCCGACCATGTCGCGCCGCTTCGCAGTCCGGCACTTCCAGGTCCAACGGCCGCTCGCGCCCGATCTGAAATGTCCCAAAATGTCCCGTTTTGTCCGCCCAGAAAAAGATGTTGTTCGACCCAGGCCCAGCCCGCGTGGTCTCCCGGCCTGGCGTCGCTCCGACGAGCCGGGCCGGACCCGAGCGATGCCGCCCGGCTCGCGGCACCTGCGTCTACCGACGTGGCGGCCCCGGCGGCGGCCGTTATACTACCGCCCTATGACCCCGGCCGTCCGCTGCACCGACCTCGTCAAGCGCTACCCCGGCCGACCGCCCGTCGAGGCCGTCCGCGGCCTGGACCTGGCCGTCGAGGTCGGCGAGTGCTTCGGCCTGCTCGGGCCCAACGGCGCCGGCAAGACCACCACCATCGAGATCATCGAGGGCATCGCCGAGCCGACCGCCGGCACCGTCGAGGTCCTCGGCATGCGGTGGGGCGAGCAGGACGCCGCCATCAAGGAGCGGATCGGCATCTCCCTCCAGGAGACCAAGCTGTCCGAGAAGCTGACCGTCCGCGAGACGGTCACCCTGTTCCGCAGCTTCTACCGCCGCGGGCCGGACCCGGACGACGTCATCCGGCTGGTGTCCCTGGAGGAGAAGGCCGACGCCCGGGTCGGCAAGCTCTCCGGCGGCCAGCAGCAGCGCTTGGCCGTGGCCTGCGCCCTGGTCGGCGACCCGGACCTGCTGCTGCTGGACGAGCCGACCACCGGGCTGGACCCGCAGTCCCGGCGGCAGCTGTGGGACATCATCCGCGGCCTCCGCAGCCGCGGCCGGACCGTCCTGCTCACCACCCACTACATGGACGAGGCCGAGCGGCTGTGCGACCGGGTGGCCGTCGTGGACCACGGCCGGGTGATCGCCCTGGGCACGCCGCCGGAGCTGATCGCCCGGCTGGGCGGCGAGCACGTCATCGACTTCACCCTGGACTCGGCCGCCGGCGAGCCGGACCTGGCCGACCTGCCGGCCGTCCGCAGCGTGCGGCGGGACGCGGAGCACTACTGCCTGTCGGTCGCCGAGCCGCACGTCGCCCTGCCGGCGCTGCTGGCCCGGCTCCAGGCGGGCGGCCACGCGCTCGCCGGCCTGAGCACCCGGCACGCCAGCCTCGAGGACGTGTTCGTGACCCTGACCGGCCGGCACCTGCGCGACGGGGAGGGGACGCCATGAACTCGGAAGAAATGACGAATGACGAAATACCCAATGACGAACCCGGAGTTCGTCATTCGTCATTGGGTATTTCGTCATTCCGCGAAGCGCCGCGCCGCTACTGGCCGCTCGGGCAGCTCACGCTGGCCCGGCTGCGGGGCTTCTACCGCGAGCCGGAAGCGATGTTCTGGGTGTACGGGTTCCCGATCCTGATGGTGATCGCGCTGGGGATCGCGTTCCGCAACAAGCCGGTCGAGCGGATCACCGTGGACGTGCAGGAGTCGGCCGGGGGCAGTGCGGCCGGGACGGAGCTGGTCCACAAGGGGCTGGAGGGGACCGAGCGGTTCAAGGTGGCGTTCCACGACGCGGACACCTGCCGGGTGCGGCTGCGGACGGGCAAGACGGAGCTGGTGGTGGTGCCGCCGGCCGACGGCGAGACCGGCTACCGGTTCCTGTTCGACCCGACCCGGCCGGAGAGCCTGCTGGCCCGCAACGCGGTGGACGACGCCCTGCAGCGGGCCGCCGGCCGCAAGGACGTGCTGCCGGTGTCCGACCAGGAGCTGAACGAACCGGGCGGCCGGTACATCGACTTCCTGGTGCCGGGGCTGCTGGGGATGAGCCTGATGGGCGGCGGGCTGTGGGGCGTCGGGTTCGCGACGGTGGACCTGCGGATCCGCAAGGTGCTGAAGCGGTTCCTGGCGACGCCGATGCGGAAGGCGGACTTCCTGGCGGCGGTGCTGCTGAGCCGGCTGATCTTCATGGTGACGGAGATGGTGGTGCTCTTGGTGTTCGTGCGGCTGGCGTTCGGGGTGGTGATCCAGGGCAGCTGGCTGGCGGTGGCGGTGCTGATCCTGGTGGGGGCGCTGACGTTCTCGGGGATCGGTCTGCTGGTGGCGAGCCGGGCGCGGACGCTGGAGGCGGTGTCGGGGCTGATGAACCTGGTGATGCTGCCGATGTGGGTGCTGTCGGGGATTTTCTTTTCGTCGGAGCGGTTCCCGGCGGCGGCGCAGCCGGTGATCAAGGCGTTGCCGCTGACGCCGCTGATCGACGCGTTGCGGGCGGTGAGCCTGGAGGGCGCGAGCCTGGGGTCGCAGTGGCTGGAGCTGGCGATCCTGGCGGCGTGGGGGGTGGGGAGCTTCGTGCTGGCGCTGCGGTGGTTCCGGTGGACGTGACGGGGGCGGGCGAGCGGCGGGGCATTACGCGGTGGGGTGCATCCACAAGAAGCCGGAAGCCGGTGAGAGGCAGCTGGTGCAGCAGGTGGCCATCGGCGACGTTCTTGTGTTCTGACAGCTACCGACCTTGGAGCCCGGTCCGGCTCCGGCGTAAACTACGGAGTCGAGCTGACTCGCAGTACCGCCAGGAGCCCGAAACCTTGGCCAAAGCGAAGCGGAAGGCACCCGACAAGGAGACGCTCCGCGAACTCTTCCTGAAGTCCGGGAACGTCTGCGCGTTCCCCGGCTGCACACACCTGATGATGAACAAGGACGGCGAGTTCATCGGGCAAGTCTGCCACATCGAGGCGGCAGAGGAGGGCGGCGAGCGGTTCAACGAGAATATGACCGATGAGGAGCGGGCCACGTTCCCGAACCTCATGCTCATGTGCTACGAGCACCACGTCGTCACGAACGACGTGGACAAGTATCCGGTCCCGAGGCTCCAGGCGATGAAGGCCGAGCACGAAGCCAAGTTCACCGACCCAACGCGGGCGATGGAGGAGGGCTACGCCAAACAGATCAGCGGCGACGTGCGGGCAAGGCAGCACGCCAGCCACGGCGGTATCAACGTCGCCGGCCACGGCAACACGATCATCCAGGGCTTTCTTGGCGCAGCATCCGACCCGTTCGCGGATTTGGACAACGTGATGGGGCCGTTCCTCGATGCACTCCGCGCGCAGATGCAGACCGAGCCGACGTGGCGAGACATCGTGTTGATCGAAGGCAATGCGATACCGGGGATGGTCAGTCGAGCGTTCGTGTTCCGGGACGAGATATTCCCGGACATCTCGTCGTGGGTTGACGTTCTTGAAGACCGCGGGCTCGTGAGGGACGCGACGAAGGGCGGGTTCCGCCGCGTGCGGATGGGGCACGAGTTCGTCCAGTTTCTCGGGCGCTCCGAACAAACGCCTAGGAGGGCGAAGCTGTCTGACCACGCCGCCCGGCTCCTGTGCCACGCAGCCGCGGGCGACGGGATGGTCATGATAATCCTGCATTCCGGTGGGCTTTCGGTTCAAGCCGGCACGCTCCGGAAAGTGGTTCCGCACGACCACGCCCGTGCGCAGGCGATGTGGCGCTCAGGAGCTCAGGAACTGTTGAGCCTCGGACTCACGGAGCAGCACGGCACGTCCGGCGAGATGTTCGACCTAACTAAAGAAGGTTGGGAAGCGATCGAGGCGCTGCCGCCGGAAACCGTGCAAGCGATCCGCGCAAAGACGGACGAATGATCAAGCTCGAACCCGGGAGGGCCGCCAGTTCCGGTCCGGCGTGTGTGCGACCTAAAAATCAATCGCGAACCGGCGGCCCGGGCCGTCCAGGGAAAAGTGGCAGCCGAGCAGCACGTCCAGGCCGATCAGGACGTCGATCCCGGCCGGTGCGGCCGCCAGCTCCATGACCAGCAGATTGGGTTCGACCAGTTCGGGCGCACCGGCGTCGGCGAAGTCGGTTATCCCCAGGCCGACCCGGTAGAGATTAACGCTGACGCTGCCAGCCGCCGTCTGCGTCGTGGTCTGCCGGACCACCGCCAGCCCGAGCTGCCGGAGAACGGCCGTGCCGACGGCCGTAATGTCGGTGCCGGTGTCGATGACGCCGCGGGCGCGGACCGGGAGGGCGATCGGCCCCCCGGCCGCGAGGGCGGCCACGGTCGCCGGTTGGTTCCAGCCGACGAGCACGTCCACCAGCAGCCCGTCGGGGACGATCGGGAAGCCTAGCCGGGGCATCGCCAGAGCACCGAGGGGCCGCGGACCACCGGTTCCCGACTACGGATCTGCTGCGTCAGGCTGGGCTCCATGAAGTACTTCGCAAGCGCGACTGCCTCGGCCTCCTCGGCCGTGTCCCAGATGCCGACGATCGTGTCGCCCTTGATGAGTACCCACCGGCCCTCGTGCCCCTCGGCCAGGAGCCGCCCGACCTCGCGGCGGTAACAGTCCCACTCGCGCTTCAGCGCACTGCCGGGGGCTCTGTCGGGCAGCTCCGAATAATGGACTGTCGGCCGTTCGGGCCGCGGCAGCGGCTGGCCGCGGAACTGCTCGATCACCTGCCGATGGTACCGCTCGACGAGTGCGCGGCCCGCGTCGGCGTCGGTCCCCGGCGATCGGCCGTTCGCTGCGGCACCGGCCTCGACCCGCGTGTCACCGTTCGGGTTCATGGTCGCCTCCTTCCGCCACGACTATACCCGACACGCCGCCGCGACCGCAGCGCCGGTCTCAAGGGCATTCGGGCAACGGGAAACCGGCGGGGCTCAGTCAGGGACCCGGCCGCCGCAGGCGGGCCCAGTAGCCGCCGTCCGCCGGCAGGCCCGGGCGGTGCTCCTGCTCCGCCTCCAACGTCCAGCCCGGCAACTGCCCCAGCGCCGCCCGGACCACGCCGCCGTTCTCCTCCGGCTCGATCGAGCACGTCGAGTAGACGACCGCCCCGCCGGGCCGGACCGCCGCGCACGCCCGCAGCAGCAGGCCGGTTTGCAGCGGCACCAGCTCGCCCAGGTCGGCCGGCGTCAGCCGCCAGCGGACCTCCGGCCGGCGGCCGAGCACGCCGGTGTTGCTGCACGGGACGTCCACCAAGGCGGCATCAAATTCTAAATCCCAAGCACCAAATCCCAAATCCCGGTGACTCCCGTTGGGATTTGGGATTTGGTGCTTGGGATTTAGAATTTTGGTTTCAACGATCGTCACCCCCAGCCGCCCGCACAGCTCCGCCACCGTCCGCAGCCGCCGGGCGTCCACGTCGCAGGCGACGATGCGACCGGTGTTGTTCATCAGCTCCGCCAGGTGCGTCGTCTTGCCGCCGGGGGCGGCGCACAGGTCCAGCAGCGTCATCCCCGGTTCCGGCGCGATCGCGCTCGCCGCGGCCATCGCCGACAGGTCCTGCACCGTGAACCAGCCCTCGGCGTAGCCGGGCAGCGACCGGACCGGGGCGTGTTCGGTCAGCCGCAGCGACTGCGGGTGCGGCCCCGGTTCGGCGGCCACCCCGGCCGCGGCGAACGTCTCCCGCAGCGCGTCGCGGGTCGTCCGCAGCGGGTTGGCCCGCACCCAGAGCGGGGCCGGCTCGATGAACCAGAACCCGAGCCGCACCGCCTCGTCGGGGCCGTACCGCTCCAGCCAGCGGTCGGCCAGCCAGCGGGGCAGCGAGAACCCGGCCGCCAGGTACTCGGCCGGGCGGGCGGCCGGGTCCGGCAGCAGCGGCCGGGCCAGCTGGCGGTAGGCGCCGCCTGCCAGCGGCAGGGCGTCGGCGGCCGGGCCGGGGGCCGCGTCGGCGGTCAGCGAGCGGGCCAGGCCGCGGAGCACGCCATTGACGAACCCGGTCGCCTTCGCCTGACCGTGGACCTTGGCCAGCTCGACCGTCTCGTCAACGGCGGCGTGTGGCGGGATGTGGCTCAGGTAGACGAGCTGGTAGGCGCCGAGCCGGAGCAGTTCCCACACGGGGGTGGCGATGCGGTTCCGCGGCCGGTCGGTGTGGGCCCGGAGCAGGGCGTCGAGGCTGCCGCGGCGGCGGAGTGAGCCGTACACCAGCTCGGTCGCCAGCCGGCGGTCGGCCGGGGACAGGGGCGTGCGGCGGAGTGCGTCGTCGAGCCGGTCCCGGGCGAAGTCGCGGCGGTCGAGCAGGACGCGGAGGGCCAGGTCGCGGGCGGACGGAGGGGGGTCGGTCATCTTCTGATTTTAGCCGCTTGCGGCTATGCGGCCGGCCGCATAGCCGCAAGCGGCTACTGCACTTGCCGATCCGCCGCCCGCCACGCCGCCAGCGTGAACAGCGCGAACAGGATGGCCGCCCCCCACTGCACCGTGCTCACCCACAGGTACGTCCGGTGCCAGAAGCGGAACGCCGGCCGGTCGATGACCTTCAACTCGTCCGGGAGGAACAGACTGTCCAGGTGCCCGCGGAGGACGACGAGCACCGCCAACGCCGCGGCCATCAGCAGCCACGTCAGCCAGCGGCCCCACCGTACGCCGCGGCCGGACCGCGTGGCAAGAACGTCCCAGGCGAACACCGCCAGCGCGACGGCCCCGCTGACGTTGATCGACCGGGTGACCTGTCGGGTGATGGTCCCTTGTTCGAGCGCCGAGCCCAGGACTTCCGTCCCGGTCGGCACGACGATCGCCGCGTAGAACGTGAACCCGCCCTGCCAAAACATCAGGGCGGCGAGGACGAGGAAGCGGCGGCAGATCGTCATCGTCACGCACCGGCCCCGGTTCCCCGCGCGGCCAATTCGGCCTTCATCTGGTGTCACTTCCTCGGCACCGCCCCCGCTTCTCTCAGAAGCGCCTCGATCGTTTTGTCAATCGTCCCCCGGTCGTTCGGATCGGTGCCCTTCCAGCGGATGACGCCGTGAGTATCGAGGATGTACATCGTCGGCCACCCTTCAATGTTCCACCGCAGGGAGATCGGCCCTTCGAGGCCGCCGTTCCAGAATGACCGCCATGTGATGCCCTCTGTCTTCAGCGCCTCCTTCAACTTCTCCCGGTCGGAGTCGCTGTTGACGCCGACGATGGCGA
>DASXAN010000728.1:0-3391 GCA_036406755.1 Gemmataceae bacterium | reverse complement strand
TGGGGGCGATGACGGCCCCTAGTGTGACGCGGCGGCGGTTTCCGATCAAGGCGAGCTTGCCACGGCGGCCGGGGCGTTAGTCGGTCCGGCCGGCGAGGGCCCGGTCGAGGTTGAACGCGGCGCTGATCAGGGCCAGGTGGGTGAACGCCTGCGGGAAGTTGCCCAACGCCTCGCCGCTCGGCCCCGTCTGCTCCGCGTACAGCCCGAGGTGGTTGCCGTAGCCGAGCATCTGCTCGAACAACAGCCGGGCCTCGGCCAACCGGGGCGGGTCGGTCCGCCCGGCCCGGGTCAGGGCCTCCACCAGCCAGAAGCTGCACATGTTGAACGTCCCCTCCACGCCCGGCAGGCCGTCCGGGGCCGCCTTCGGGTCGTAGCGGTAGACCAGCCCGTCGGCGGCCAGCCCGCCCTTGGCGGCCGGCGACCGGATCGCGTCCACCGTCGCCAGCATCCGCGGGTCGTTCGGGGCCATGAAGAAGGTCAGCGGCATGAGCAGGGCGGAAGCGTCCAGGGCGTCGGAGTCGTACGACTGCACGAACGACCGCCGCGACGGGTTCCACCCCCGCGCCATCACCTCCTCGTAGACCGCGTCGCGGGCCGTCAGCCAGGCGGCCCGGTCGGCCGGGAACGACCGCTTGTCCGCCAGCCGCAGGCCGCGGTCCAGCGCCACCCAGCACATGAACTTCGAGTAGACGAAGTGCCGCCGCCCGCCGCGGACCTCCCAGACGCCCTCGTCCTCCCGGCCCCAGTTGCCGGCCACCCAGTCGACCAGGCCGCGGAGGTGCCGCCAGGAGTCGTAGCCGACCGGGGCGGCGTATTTGTTGAACAGGTAGACCGCGTCCATCAGCTCGCCGTAGATGTCGAGCTGGAGTTGGCCGTGGGCGGCGTTGCCGACCCGCACCGGCCGCGACCCGGCGTATCCGTCGAGGTGCGGCAGCTCGTGCTCGTCCAGGTCGGACCGGCCGTCCACGGCGTACATGAGCTGGAGCGGCCCGTCGCAGTGCGAGTCGCCCTCCTTCCAGCGGGCGCTCAGCCAGTCCATGAACCGGGTCGCCTCCTCGGTGAACCCGACCCGCAGAAAGGCGTAGACGGTGAACGCGGCGTCGCGGATCCAGGTGTAGCGGTAGTCCCAGTTCCGCACCCCGCCGACGCCCTCCGGCAGACTGGTGGTCGGGGCGGCGACGATCGCCCCGGTCGGCTGGTAGGTGAGCAGCTTCAGCGCCAGGACCGACCGCAGGACGACCTCCCGCCACCGGCCCCGGTAGGTGCAGCGGGCCGCCCACCGCTGCCAGTAATCGACCGTCCCGCGGAACCAGTCTTCCGCCTCCTCGGTCCCGGGGCACCGGCCGGGGCGGGCGTCCGGGGCGATCATCCGGAGGACGAACGTGGCGCTCTGGCCCTCGCCGAGGGTGAACGCGGCCACCGCCCCGTCACCGTCGGGCCGCAGCGGCACGGAAGCGGCCAACCCCAGGGACAGGCCCGGGCCGTCGAACCGGGCGCCGTGTTCGCCGACCGTGGTGGCGTGCTTCGCCCGGGCATAGTCGAAGGCCGGGCGGCACTCCGCCTCCAGCGGCAGCCGGCCGCGGACCACCCGCACCCGGCGGACGAGCTGGGCGTCCGGCGCGGCCCCGGGGCCGACCGGCATGTAGTCCTCGACCTCGGCGATGCCGTCGGGGTGCAGGAAGCGGGTGACCAGGACGTTGGTGTCCGGCCAGTAGTACTGCTTGTGGCGGACCCCGTCGGCCTCGGCCGGGGCGATGCGGAACCGCCCGCCCTTGTCGGCGTCGAGGATGGCCCCGAACACGCTGGGCGAATCGAACCGCGGCAGGCACAGCCAATCGACCGACCCGTCCAGGCCGACCAGGGCGGCGGTGTGCATGTTCCCGACGATGCCGTGGTTCTCGATCGGCTGGTAGCGCATCGGCTACGGCCCCCGATGCCGCGGACGGGAAGGATCCCACTCGCCCGGCCGGGCCGTCCGGGTCGAGCGGGCGCCCTCATCCTCTCGCCTCGGCGGTGAAACGACAAGGCAAGAACGGTGCCGCCGAAAAGCTGGCCGACGGCATCCGGAAGTTCTATGCCGACGCTCGCAGGCCGGGGCGGTATGCCCAGGCCCGCGTCACTCAGAAAATGCCCAGTCGAACCACCGTTTCTCCAGGGGGCTACACATGCGGAATCTCCTTGCGCTGGGCGTCGGCGTTCTCCTCGGGATCGGTGGCATCACGCTCGCCGGGCACGACGGCCACGACGGGGGCGGCGTGACGGTGAAGACCGTTTCCGCGCGGGACGTGGCCGAGAAGCTCGACGGCAAGGAGGCCCGGGTGACCACGGTGGAGGTGACAATGGAGCCGGGGCGGGGCAGCGCGCCGCACCGGCACGCGGGCCCGGTGTTCGGCTACGTCCTCGAGGGCGAGTACGAGTGGGGCGTCGGCGATCAGCCGGTCAAGACGCTGAAGGCCGGGGACACCTTCTACGAACCGACCGGCATCCTGCACCGCGTATCCCGCAACCCGAGCGCCCGGGGCAAGACGCGGGTCCTGGCCGTGGTCCTGCACCCGCGCGACGCCAAGCAGATCACCATCCCCGAACCGCGCAATTGATGTCCCGAGGGAAGAGTCACCGACTCCACGACCCGGAGGCTCCCGTGAACATCGAAATCTTCGCCGATCCCGACGCGGTCGCCCACGAGGCGGCCAAGATCGTCGCGGCCCAGGCCCGGGACGCGGTGGTCGCGAGCGGCCGGTTCGTCCTCGCCGTGAGCGGCGGGCGGACGCCCTGGCTCATGTTGCGGGACCTCGCCGGTGAAAAGGTCCCGTGGGAGCAGGTGCAACTGGTCCAGGTGGACGAGCGGGTCGCCCCCGACGGGCATCAAGACCGAAATCTCACCCACCTGCGCAAAAGCCTGCTGTCGCGGGTGCCGCTGCGCCCCGAGCAGGTCCACGCCATGCCGGTGGAAACGGCCGACCTGGAAGCCGCGGCCGAGGACTACGCCCGGACCCTTGTCGAAATCGCCGGCTCGCCGCCGGTGCTGGACCTCGTCCACCTCGGCCTCGGGCCGGACGGCCACACCGCGTCCCTGGTCCCCGGTGATCCGGTCCTGAACGTCACCGACGCCGACGTCGCGGCGACCGGCGTCTACCAGGGCCGGCGGCGGATGACGTTGACGTATCCGATCCTCAACCGCTCCCGGCACGTCCTCTGGCTGGTGACCGGCGGCGACAAGGCCGGGCCGCTGGTGCGCCTGCGTGACGCCGACCCGTCGATTCCCGCGGGACGGGTTCGCCAGGACCACGCCCGGGTGCTGGCCGACCGCGCGGCGGCCGCCGACCTGGGGGCGAGTTGAGGGTGGTGTCTCGGTCTGGTGGGACCGGCGTCCCGCCGGTCGGACTTCTTC
>DASXAN010000727.1:0-6054 GCA_036406755.1 Gemmataceae bacterium | reverse complement strand
CCCCCCCGGCCACCCGAAGCGGCGGATGGATTACTCCGACGGCGGGCCAACAACACGGCGAATCCTCCACCTGCGGCCGTCGGCAGAATAGTTGATGGCTCAGGGATGGGGACCGGGAAGCTGAACACGACCCCAAGGTTGTTGGCCCCGCCGACGCTGGTCATGCCGTACAGGCTCGAGCCGGACAGCAGCAAGTCTCCCTCCGGGTTGGCCCCGTCGGCCGGGCCGCCGGCGAACGAGTGCAGCACCTGGTAGCCGGTGCCATCCGTCAGGAGCTGGAAGATCGTGCCGTCGTTGGCCGCCCCGCCGGTGGCGGTCATGCCATAAAGCGTCGAGCCGGACAGGGTGAGCGACCCCTGCGGGCCACTGCCGTCGGCCGGGCCGCCAGCGAACGAGTGCAGGATGGAGTACCCGGCCCCATTCGTGTTCATCTTGAAGATGGTGCCGTTGAGGGTGGCCCCGCCGAACGCGGTCATCCCGTAGAGCGTCGAGCCGGACAGGACCAGGGAGCCGAGCGGGTCGCTGCCGTCCAGGGTGGTGAAGTCGAACGAGTGTAGGACGGCGAACCCGGTGCCGTCGCCGTTGACCTTGAACACCACGCCGTCGCCGGCGGCCCCGCCGCCCTGCGTCATGCCGTAGAACGTCGAGCCGGATTGCACGAGCGAGCCATAGCGCGGGTGCTGGCCGTCGGCGGCCCCGCCGGCGAAGGAGTGCAAGACGGCGTAGCCACTCCCGTCGCCGTTGACCTTGAACACCGTCCCGAGGTTGGCGGCGCCGCCCGTGCCTGTCATGCCATATAAGGCTGGGCCGGCTTGGACCAGCGAGCCGAACGGGCTGCTGCCGTCGCCGGGCGGGCCGGCGAACCGGCGCACCAGGCCGAACCCGCTGGCGTCGCCGTTGACCGTGAACACCGTGCCGTTGTTGCCGTTGCCGCCTCCGACAGTCGTGCCAAAGAAGGCCGACCCGGACTGGGTAAGCGAGCCGGTCGGATTCTGGCCGTCGTCCACACCGCCGACGAACGAGTGTAGTAGGCCGTAGCCGGTGCCGTCGGAATTAAGCCGGAAGATCGTGCCGTCAGCGGTTGTGCCGCCGGCCTCCGCCATGCCGTAGAACGTCGGGCCGGACTGCATCAGCGAGCCGAACGGCGTCTGACCGTCGGCCGTTCCGCCTGCGAAGGAGTGCAGGATGACCACCTGAGCAGCCGCCGGCCCGGCCGGTATGAGGCCGGCCAAGAGCATCAGGGCGCATCGGGCAGACAGGCGGAGTGGCGACATTTCCGTCCCTTGGAAAGGGACGATTCTATGAGCCACCCGCCGCCCGTCACGCCACCGGGATCGGCGCCCACGCCGCCCCCTCGCCCTCGCCCTCCTCCGCCGGCTCTGCGGCGGCCGGCGTCGGCGCGAACGCCACCGCGTTCACCTTCTCCCCGTGGCCCGTGAACGCCGCCACCTGGTCCCCCGTCGCCACCGACCACACCCGCGCCGTCCCGTCCCACCCGCCCGTCGCCAGCAGGTCCCCCGCCGGGGCGAATGCCACCGCCCGCACCTTCTCGGTGTGCCCCTTGAACTCCCGCACCTCCCGCCCCGTCGCCACCTCCCACAGCCGGGCCGTCGCGTCCCAGCTCCCCGTCGCCAGCGACCGCCCGTCCGGGCTGAACGCCACCGCGCTGACCGCGAACCGGTGGCCCGGCAGGTCCAACAACTCCCGCGCCGACTCCACGTCCCACACCTTCGCACTCTTGTCCCAACTGCCGCTGGCCACCGTCCGCCCGTCCGGGGCGAACGCCAGCGACGTGACCATCTTCTCGTGCCCGCGGATCGCCCCCTTGACCTTGTTCTCCGCCAGGTCCCAGAGGATCACCAGCTTGTCCCAACTGGCCGTCGCCACCAGCCGGCCGTCCGGGCTGAACGCCACGGCCGTCACCGCCCCCTTGTGGCCGCGGAGCTGGCCGGCCTCCTGGCCCGACCGGCCGTCCCACAGCCGCACCGTCATGTCCCAGCTCGCCGTCGCCACCAGCTTGCCGTCCGGGGCGAAGGCGACGCACGTCACCTCGCCCTCGTGGCCGGTCAGCACGGCCAGGGATTTGCCCGAGCGGGCGTCCCACAGGCGGGCCGTTTTGTCCGCCCCGGCACTGGCCAGCCGCCGGCCGTCCGGGCTGAACGCCACGCCGTTGACGTCGCCGTCGTGGCCCTCGCACACGGCCAGGTGGTCGCCGGTGGTCGCGTTCCACAGCCGCACCGCCCGGTCACCGCCGCCGGTCGCCAGGACGACCACGGGGCCGGCCGGCTTCTCGGGTCCCTCGGCGGCCGGCGGTGACACCGGCTCGTAGCCGCTGGCCGGGGCGTCGCCGCGGAAGCCGTACACCGCCTCCTCGCGGCCGGTCGCCGGGTCCCACAGCCGCACCGCCTGGTCCCAGCCGACCGAAGCCAGCCGCCGGCCGTCCGGCGCGAACGCCAGGGCGGACACCTCGCCGTCGTGCCCGCCCAGGACGTGCAGCCGCTCGCCGGTCACGGGGTTCCACAGCTTCACCGACCGGTCCCAGCCGGCGGTGGCGATGAGCCCGCCGTCCGGCGAGAAGGCGACGGCACTGACGACGCGGTGGTGGGCGGCGATGACGGCCTTCTCCTTCTGGTTGGTCACGCCCCAGATGCGGACGGTGCCATCGCCGCCGGCGGACGCGACCGCCTGGCCGTCCGGGGCGAAGGCGACGGCGAACACCTCGCGGTCGTGGCCGCGGAGGGTGGCGACCTCCTGGCCGGTGGCGGCGGACCACAGGCGGACGGTGCCGTCCTCGCTGCCGCTGGCGAGCAGGCCGCCGTCGGGGGCGTAGGCCAGTCCGGCGACGCCGTCGGTGTGGCCGTGCAGCGTCTGCCGCTCGCGGCCGTCGGGAAGGTCCCACAGCTTCACGCTGCCGTCCCAACTGGCGCTGGCGAGCGTCTTGCCGTCCGGGGCGAACGCCACGGCCGTCACTTCGGCCAGGTGGCCTTCGAGGACGGCCCGCTCCCGGCCGGTGGCCAAGTCCCAGAGGCGGATGGTGCGGTCCTGGCCGGCGGACGCGAGCGTCTTGCCGTCGGGGCAGAAGGCGACCGTGCTGACCTCCTTGGCGTGGCCGCGCAGGGCCGGCCGCTCCTGGCCGGTTTCAGCGTCCCAGAGCACGACCAGGGCGTCGGCGGTGCCGGCCGCGATCAGGCCGCCGTCCGGCGAGTAGGCGACGGCGGTCAGCTCGCCGTTGCCCCGCTGCGGCACGGTCACGACCGGCCGGGCGATCGGGAACGTCACCTCGGCCTCGCCGGCCGGCTCCGGCGTCAGCGGCACCAGCTCCGGTTCCGCCGCCGGCTCCGGCTCGGTCGGCCCGAGGGGGATCGGTTCGTGCTCGACGACGGTCGCATCGATACCCTCCATGACGACCGTCGCCGGTCCGGGCGCTTCGATGATCGTCGGCTGGTCGGGCGGGAGCGGCGGCTCGGCGGGCTCTTCCTCCGGCGGCGCTCCGATGCCGGGTTCCGGCGGCGACACGTCGGCGGTCGCCTCCTCGGCCGTGGCGTCGTCGGCCGTCTGGACGACGATGGCGCTGAGCTGCTCGCCCATGGCCGCGTCCCAGACGCGGACCGTGCGGTCCTGGCCGGCGGTGGCCAGGAGCGTGCCGCCGGGGCCGAACGCCAGGGCCGTCACGCCGCCTTCGTGGCCGGTCAGGACGGCGACCTCGCGGCCGCTGGCCGCGTCCCACAGCCGGACGGTCCGGTCCTGGCTGGCGGACGCCAGCAGCTTGCCGTCCGGCGAGAAGGCGACGGCCGTCACCTCGTCGGCGTGGCCGCGGAGCTTCGCCCACTCCATGCCGGTGACCACGTCCCACAGCCGCACCGTCCGGTCCAGGCTGCCGCTGGCGACGGTCCGGCCGTCCGGGGCGAAGGCGACCGTCGTCACATCGCCCTCGTGGCCCTCGAACGTGGTCAGCACCCGGCCGGACATGGCGTCCCACAGCTTGACCGTCCCGTCCCAGGACGCGCTGGCGACCGACTGCCCGTCCGGGGCGAAGGCGACGGCCGTCACCATGCGGTCGTGGCCCAGCCCGGTGGCCAGCTCCCGGCCGGTGGCAGTGTCCCAGAGCTTGACCGACTTGTCCCAGCTGCCGCTGGCCAGCACGGCCCCGTCCGGCGAGAAGGCCAGCGACGTGACGACGCCGGCGTGCCCGGTCAGCGTCCGCTCGGCGCCGGTGGCGGTGTCCCAGAGCTTGATTGTGCGGTCCCAGCCGGCGCTGGCGAGCGTCTGCCCGTCTGGCGAGAACAGGACGGCGCTGACGACGCCGTCGTGCCCCGGGAGGACGGCCACCTCCTCGCCGGTGATCACGTCCCAGAAGCGGATCGTCTTATCCCAGCTCGCCGTGGCGAGTTGTTCGCCGGAGGGGGCGAAGGCGACGGCGGTCACGTCGCCGTGGTGGCCGGGCGGGCCCGGCGGGCCGGCCAGCTCCGGAAGCGGGGCCATCTCCTCGTCCGACGACGGCGGGCCGGCCATGACGCCGCCGAGGTCCACCGCCTCCGGGTCGTACCCGGGGATGGTCTCGGTCGCGTCGCCGGCCTCCAGCGGCTCGGGCGTCTCGACCGGCGGCGGGCCGGCGTTCGGCACGTCCATCGGCTCCAGTTCCAGCGGCTCCTCCGCGGCCGGCTCCGGTTCGGGCTCGGGCTCCGGTCCCGGCGGGGCCGGCGGCGGGCCGGCGGCGGCGGGCCGGCCGATGGTCGGCACTTCATGCAGGATGACCGTCTTCTGGCCCGCCCGCCGTTCCGTCGCGGGCCCCTCGTCCGCACCGAGTTCGACTTCGTCCGCGGTCGGGACCATGCCGAGGGTGTACGCCAGCGCCTGGTACGCGACCGCGGCCGGGGCGGACGGGTACAGGTCCACGACCGCCCGGCCGAGCAGGAACGCCTTGCCCACGTCCTGGTCGTAGGGGATGGTCTGCGGCAGCAGGTACTGCCCGAACCGGCCGCGGAGCTGCTCCTCCCACGCCCCGCCCGGTGATTCGCTGGCCGGCAGTGTCAGCAGCAAGCCGCGGAAGCGGACCGCGGCCCCGCCGGCCTGCGCGTCGCGGAGCAGTTCCAGGTACGCCGGCAGGGTGCGGTAGGCGAGCGGCTCCGTGCGGAGGACGACCACGACCTCGTCGGCGGCGCGGAGCAGTTGCCGGGCGGCAGTCCCGGTCGCGGCCGGGGCGGCGTCGAGGATGACCCACGGGTAGCGGTCGGCGAGGGCCGAGGCGGTGAGCGCGCGGAGGGTGTCGGCCAGGGCGTCGGCGGACGGGTGGGCGTCGGCGTAGGGTACGGCCAGCACGTCGAACGACGGGACGACCGACCGCAGGATGGTGGCGTCGGAGTCGATGCCGAGGTCGCGGAGCGGCAGGCGGTTGCCGTGGGCGGACAGGTTCAGTGCGGCGGTGACGCTGGCGAGCGGGTCGGCGTCCACGAGCAGGACGGGGGTGCCGGCCCTGGCGGCGGCGACGGCCAGGTTGATCGCCGTCGTGGTCTTGCCCACGCCCCCCTTCTGGCTTGCGATCAAGAGCTTCGGCACGGCGTCAGTCCCTCCGGTCGGCCCGCGCCGCAAGGGCGATGCCGCTCAGTCGCCGGATCAGGTCCCGCAGCCGCCGGGCGACGACGGCGAAGGCGTCGGCCGCCCGCCCAGGGGGCAGCGCCGCCCCGGGGGTGAGCGGCCAGTCGCGGACGGCCGGGTCGTCCGGCACGGGCGGCTCCAGCAGGAGTTCGCCGTGCATCTGCCGCAACCGGGCGAGCATCGGCCCCTGGACGGCGTCCCGGGAATTGTAACCGCCGATCAGCACGCCGATCAGTTCGAGCCTCGGGTTGTGGACGCGGGCGGCGGCCAGCACCCCGGCCGCGGCCGGCACCGTCCGCAGCGACAGCGGGTCGGCGCGGCACGTCAGCACGATGCCGTCGGCCCGGGCCAGGACCGCGGCCGCCTCCGGCGTCAACAGCAGGGGGCAGTCGATCAGCACCACGTCGGCGTCGGCGGCGGGGTCGTTCGGCCCCGGCAGGCCGGCGACGTACCGCACGT
>DASXAN010000726.1:0-6198 GCA_036406755.1 Gemmataceae bacterium | reverse complement strand
CGATGAACTGCCCGCACCACATCCACATCTACAAGGCCGAACCGCGCTCGTACCGCGACCTGCCGGTCCGGCTCGCCGAGTTCGGGACCGTCTACCGTTACGAACAGACCGGCGAACTCAACGGTATGACCCGCGTCCGCGGCTTCACCCAGGACGACGCCCACCTGTTCGTCACCCCCGAGCAGATCGAGGCGGAGATGGGCGGCAACCTCGACCTGGTGCTGTTCATCCTCGACTCGCTGGGGCTGAAGGACTACCGGGTGCGGGTCGGCCTACGGGACCCGAAGTCGGACAAGTACGTCGGGTCGGACGAGGACTGGGAGAGCGCCCAGGCGACGCTGCTCAAGATCGTCAAGGAGCGCGGCATGAACTACACGGCCGAGGAGGGCGAGGCCGCGTTCTACGGGCCGAAGATCGACTTCGTCGTGCGGGACTGCATCGGCCGGGAGTGGCAGCTCGGCACCGTGCAGCTGGACTACAACCTGCCGAAGCGGTTCGAGCTGGAGTACGTCGGCAAGGACAACCACCCGCACCGGCCGGTGATGATCCATCGGGCCCCGTTCGGCAGCATGGAGCGGTTCTGCGGCATCCTGATCGAGCACTTCGCCGGGGCGTTTCCGCTGTGGCTGGCCCCGGAGCAGGTGCGGGTGCTGCCGATCAGCGAGAAGCACACCGACTACGGCCGGAAGGTCGAGGCAGAGTTGAAGGCCCACGGGTTCCGGGCGGCCGGCGACTACCGGCCGGAGAAGATCGGGGCGAAGATCCGCGAGGCCCAGCTGGAGAAGGTGCCGTACATGCTGGTGGTCGGCGAAAAGGAGGCGGCGGCCGGGACGGTGGCGGTCCGCGACCGGGTGGACGGCGACCTGGGGGCGATGCCGGTGGCGGAGGTGATCGCCCGGTTGGAGAAGGAGGTCCGGGAGAAGACCATCCGCCAGACGAGCACGGCCACCGCGGGCCTGACCGAGGGCGGGGCGAAGTACGGGGAGTGAATCATGACCACGTTACACATGACGGCGACGGTGGGCGACGACCGGACGGTCGTCCTTCGACTGCCGGCCGAGGTGCCGGTCGGCGAGGTGGACCTTGCGGTGACGGTGACGCCGAAGTCGGTACCGCCCAAGCCGCCGCGGACCAGCCTCGCCGACTGGGCGGAGGCGAACGCGGAGGATTGGGGCGACGTGATCCGGTCGGACGACGTGGAAGGATTCACGGGCCGGAGGTTCTGACGTGCCGACCAACGCCGTCTTGCTCGACACCGGCTTCGCCATCGCCTTGGAAAACCGGGCCGACCCGTACCACGAGCGCGCCAAGCGGCAGGACCGCCGGCTGCTGGCCGCGGGGTCGGAGTTGGTACTTCATTGGGGAATCGTCCTCGAAATCGGGGACGGCTACGCCCGGCTGGGGCGGCGGGCCAAGGGGATGGCCCTGTTGGAGCGGTTCGAACGAGAAGCGGGCTACCGCGTCGAACCGATCACCGATGCCCTTTACCGCGACGCGATTGATCTGTACCGCTCCCGCCCGGACAAGGAGTGGGGACTAACCGACTGCGTGTCGTTCATCTTGATGGAGCGGGAGAAGATCACCGAGGCGTTGACACCGGACCCGCACTTCCGGCAGGCTGGCTTCGTCGCGCTGCTGCTGGAGCCGGACCCGCCGGCCTGACCGAGGGCGGGACGAAGTACGCGGAGTGACACAGCCAGGCGGTCCACCATGATGCCCCTCCGCGTCGCCCTGGTCGGCGACCCCAACCCGGACGTGCCGGCCCACCGGGCCATCCCCGTCGCCCTGCGGCTGGCGGCCGACCGCACCGGCGTCGCCGTCGAGCCAGTCTGGCTGCCCACGCCCACCCTCGCCGGCGACGTGCCGGCCGCGCTCGCCGACTTCGCCGCCGTCTGGTGCGTCCCGGCCAGCCCGTACGCCAACACCGACGGGGCGCTCGCCGCCATCCGGTTCGCCCGCGAAACCGGCCGGCCGTTTCTCGGCACCTGCGGCGGCTTCCAGCACGCCCTGCTCGAGTACGCCCGCCACGTCCTCGGCGTCGCGGACGCCGACCACGCCGAGCTGCACCCTGACGCGGCCGTGCCGCTCATCGCCCCGCTGGCGTGCTCGCTGGTGGAGCAGACGGGAGCCGTCCACTTCGCGGACGGGTCGCGGCTGCGGGCGATTTACGGGGCCGATTCGGCCGACGAGCCGTACCGCTGCCGGTACGGTCTGAACCCCGCCTACGAGCGGCTGTTCGCCAATGGGCCGCTGCGGGTGGCGGCCCGGGATGCGGCCGGGGAGGTGCGGGCGGTGGAGCTGGCCGGCCATCCGTTCTTCGTGGCGACGCTGTACCAGCCGGAGCGGGCCGCCCTGCGGGGGGCCAGCCACCCGCTGATCGAGGCGTTCGTGGCGGCGGCCGGCGCGGGTAGCGAACCGATCAGAGGTCAGCGTCGGTCAGCCCCGCCTGGCGCATGATCGCCCGCTGGGTGCCCGTTCGCAGGACGTGGTTGCCGTGGACGGGAACGCAGACGGGCCGGCCGACACCCGCCCGCCGGTAGTAGTGATGGCTGCCGCGGGTGTGCGTCAGCACCCAACCAGCCCGCTCCAGCGCCCGACACATCGCCCGGCCGGAGACGGGCTTCACAGGTCCATCTCCTCGACGATCGGCTCCCCGACCGCCGACGGCACGAAGCACTCCAACACTTCCCGCAGCGCCTCTGCCTCCGCGGCACCGTCCAGCGGCTCCGGTGCCGGCCAGTCAGCCGCCGGCTCCAGCCACCCCTCGGCTGCCTCCCGGATGTTGGCCCGCGCTTCGTCCAGCGTCTCTCCCTGTGACACGCACCCGGGCAGCGCCGGCACGGCCGCGGAATAGCCGCCCGCCTGCTCCCGGCTGAATAGAACACGGACCCGGCGGTGTGACGAATCGCTCATGACCGATCCCATGACGTGGCGGGCCTTCGCACACTGGATCGTACGCACGCGCCGGCGGACCGGGCAAGCGGAATGCGCGGGTTGGCCTACGGCCGGGGCGGCCCCGCCGCCATTTCGGCCGCCAGCGGCACCACCACGTACCGCAGCTCCGGCGCCTGGCGACCGGGCTGCGGCGGCCGCACCGTCGTCGTCCGCACCGCCGCGGCGGCCGGCAGCCGGGCGTGCAGCACCCGCTCGACGTACTCCGCCGTCCCCCACGGCGGCCGGTCGCCGAGCACGGTGTTCCACACCACCACGCAGACCCGCGCCGGGTGGTCCGCCGGCGGCACGAACAGCGGCCGCTCCCGGCACAGGCACCGCGCCCGCGGCAGACACGCCCGCAGGTTGCCGCCCACCTCCCGCTCCGCGGCCACGATCGTCACGCCCGGCCCGCCGCCGGCCGCGGCCAGCGCGCCCGCCGCCTCGGCGAACGACGACCCCGGCGGGTACAGCCCCCGGTCCAGGTCGCCGGTCACCGCCCGCACCGCCTGGGCGGCCGTCAAGACACCGGCCGCGGTCGCCAGCACATACCCGAACCGCCGGGCCTGGGCGGCCGTCGGGGCGGCCGACCTCCGCAGCCGGCCGAACAGGTACAGCGGCACCAGCGGCGTGAACGGCTGGAGCCACCGCTCGTGGAACTGCCGCGCCCCGCCGAGCACGATCAGCAGCATCAGCCCGACGGCGATCAGGAAGAACCGGCCGAGCAGGCGGGTGACGTCGGCCGACGGGTCATCGGCCTGTGGCGGTCGGCGGAGCGTTTGCGGGAAGCAGGCGGCCACGGCGGCGACGAGCAGGGCCACCGCCAGCGCCAGATTCACCACCACAGCCCGCGCCCCGGCGGCCACGCCGGCGACCGACCAGCCGCCCGCCGCCATGCCCGTCTTCGTCGCCACCGACGCCGTGACCACCCGCCAGTGGCCGGCCAGCCACAGCCCGTGCGGCAATACCACAACCGCCGCCACGGCGACGGCCAGCAGCGTCCGCCGCGACAGCAGCCGGCCGCGGAACGACGGCACCGTCAGGCCGGCCAGCAGCAGGGCGGCGTCGAACAACAGCGAGTTGTACTTGGACACGGCCCCGGCCCCGACCGCCAGCCCGAGCAGGGCGTAGTTGCGCCAGCTGGCAGCGCGGTGGACGCGGAGCAGGGCGTACAGCGCCAGCACGCAGGCGGCACATGCCAGGGTCGTGTGCGTCAGGTAGGTGACGGCGTACCAGGCGAACGTCGGCAGCAGGCAGACGGCCAACGCGGCCGCGGCGGCCCGGCGGTCGTCGTCCAGCGCCAGCTGGCCGCACAAATAAAGTCCGACCGCCAGGGCGGCGAGGACGCCGGTGCGGAACACGACCAGGGCGGCGGCCGTCGGGCCGAAGAGCTGCACGACCGGCCAGGACAACCAGGTGTACAGCGGCGGCTGGTCGGAGTACCCCAGGGCGAGGTCCTGGCTGAATAGGAGCAGGTCGGCGTCGTCGCCGTTGAACCCGCGGGCGCCGGCCAGGCTGAGGGCGAGGTGGGCGGCCAGGAACGCGGTCAACGGGAGGACGAAGGCCCGGCGCGCGGCCGGGCCGCCGGCGGGGGGGCTGGCGGCGGGCATCGGTGGCTCGGGGGGCCGCGGTAACGCGGGGGGCTGCGCGACTGTAGGGAACGTATCGGCGGCCCGGCTCGGGGACTTGAGCAGACGGCCCGGGAGAAACGACGGCGGGCCGCCGGATGTCCCCCGGCGGCCCGCCGCGTCAGGCGGTAATCGCTCAGCTGCCGGACGGCAGGGCGGCGCCGACGTTGCCGAACGTGGTGTTGGCGTTGTTGCCCAGCGTGGTGATGGCGCCGATGCAGACGACGATGATGAGGGCCAGCATGACGGCGTACTCGACCGCGGTCGGGCCGTCTTCCGCCTTCACGAACTTGACCAAGCTCTTGGCGAACTGACGCATGGAAACCTCCAGAGTGTCGTACCGAACTCGGTGACGCGGGAGCCTCGAAACCACCGCCCGATCCTCCGTGGGGCTCCCGGCCGCCGGGCGCACACGCGCCACCAGCGCCCGGAGGGGGCGGTCATCACAACCGTCGATCCGTCGGAGGGGGAGGTCGTCCATGGCCGGGCCGCGGGGCCCGGAGACGGGGGTGGGGCGACGGTCCGCGGCTAGCCCGCGGGCCGCCGGTGGGTGTTCGGAAGTCCGTCCCGCCGGCGGCGGGACCCGAGAAGACCGTCACTCGGTGGGACGGACTCAGCACCACTGTAGGTCACTCCCTGAATTGGACAAATCGATAATTCGGGATTATGGAACAGATACATCGGTTTTGACGAAGGGACTGACTTGGCCGACTGGCTAAACTACCAGCACCTGTATTACTTCTGGGCCGTCGCCCGGGAGGGCGGCGTCGCCCGGGCCGCCCGCAAACTTGACCTGGCCCAGTCCACCGTCAGCGGCCAGGTCCGCGCCCTGGAAGGGGCGATGAAGCAGCGGCTGCTCGCCCGGGCCGGCCGCGGCGTGCGGCTGACCGACCTCGGCCGGACGGTCTTCACCTACGCCGACCGCATCTTCGCCCTCGGCGGCGAGATGCGGGACGCCGTCCGCGGCGGGCCCACCGGCCGGCCGCTGCGGCTGGCCGTCGGCGTCGCCAACGCCATCCCCAAGTTCCTCGCCCACCGCCTGCTCGCCCCCGTCCTGGCCCTGCCCGGGCCGGTCCACCTGTCCTGCTACGAGGCCCGGCTGGACCGGCTCATGTCCGAGTTCTCCCTGCGGCACCTGGACGTGATCCTGTCCGACGTGCCGGCCGGGCAGGCGCTGAAGGTCCGCGGCCACACGCACCCGCTGGGCGAGTCCGGGGTGTCGTTTTTCGCCGCCGCGAAGCTGGCCGCCGCCCACGGCCGCGACTTCCCCCGCTCCCTGGACGGCGCCCCGTTCCTGTTGCCCACCGACAACACCGCCCTGCGGTGGTCGCTGGAGCAGTGGTTCGCCGCCGAGGGCATCCGCCCGGCCGTCCGCGGCGAGTTCGAGGACAACGCCTTGCTCAAGGCGTTCGGCCAGGCGGGGGAGGGGGTGTTCGCCGTGGCCTCGGCCGTGGAGGAGGACGTCCGTGAGCAGTACGGGGTGAAGGTGCTCGGCCGGGTGGCGGCGATCCGCGAGCGGTTCTACGCGGTGACGGCCGAGAAGACGCCGACGCACCCGGCGGTGGTGGCCATCGTGGCGGAGGCCCGCGGGGGGCTACTGGAGCCGGCGTAGACCCTGGGGCCGGCGTAGGGTGGGTCG
>DASXAN010000725.1:0-2133 GCA_036406755.1 Gemmataceae bacterium | reverse complement strand
GAATAGAGAGTGGTTTCATTCGTGTCATCCAGCCCACGGGGTTCGCCATGAAAGCCCTCATCATCCTCGCGGACGGGTTCGAAGACTTAGAGCTGTTCTGCCCCTGGTACCGCCTCCAGGAGGAAGGCGTGGACGTGACGCTGGCCACCCCGACCGGCCGGCCGGTCACCGGCAAGCACGGCTACGCGGTCGAGGCTGACATGCCCATCCGCGAGGTCAACCCGGCCGAGTACGACCTGCTCCTGATCCCCGGCGGCCGGTCGCCGGAAGGGCTGCGGCTGCGGGAGGAAGCGGTGGACGTGACGCGGACGTTCGTCGAGGAGGAGAAACGGATCGCGGCCATCTGTCACGGACCGCAACTCTTGCTCAGTGCCGGGGCCCTGCACGGCCGGCGGATCACCTGCGCCCCGACCATCCGCGATGACGTCCGCGCCGCCGGCGCCACCTACCGCGACGAGGCCGTGGTCGTGGACGGCCACATCCTCACCAGCCGCGGCCCGGACGACCTGCCGGAGTTCTGCCGGCAGCTCGTCGCCATGATTCATGCCCAGGCGTAAGAGGAACATGGGTCCTGTGGGTCCTTTGGGACCCATAGGACCTATCAGTTGCATTTCCGCCCGGCCGGCGGTATACGGCCGGGCCGCATGGTCTTTAGCTCCCCGATCTTCCTGTTCGCCTTCCTGCCGCTGGCCCTGGCGGCCTACTTCGCCACGCCCCGCCGGTTCCGCAACGCCGTCCTCCTGACCGTCAGCCTCTTCTTCTACGTCTGGGGCGAGCCGCGGTACCCGTGGGTGCTGCCGGCGTCGATCGCCGGCAACTTCGCCGCCGGCCTGGCCCTGGCCCGGACCGAGTCGCCGCGCCGCCGCCGCTGGCTGCTGACCACGGCCGTCATTGCCAACCTAGGCCTGCTGGTCGCGTTCAAGTACACCTGCTTTCTCGCCGAGACGGTCAACCCACTCATGACCTGGGCCGGCCTGCGGCCGTTCCGGCTGATCCCGCCGCACCTGCCGCTGGGGGTGTCGTTCTTCACCTTCCAGGCGATCGCCTACGTCGCCGACGTGGCCCGGCGGGACGTGCCGGCGGAGCGCCGCCCGGTGCGGTTCGGCCTGGCCGCCGCCCTGTTCCCGCACCTGATCGCCGGGCCGATCGTCCGCTACCGCGACCTGGCCGGCCAGCTCGGCGACCGCCGGGTGCCGTTGGAGGACTTTGCCGCCGGCGTCCGCCGGATCACCGCCGGGCTGGCGAAGAAGGTGCTGCTGGCGAACACCCTGGCCTGGGCGGCCGACCAGGCGTTCCACCGGCCGCCGGCCGAACTCGGCGTCGGGGCCGCGTGGCTCGGGCTGGTCTGCTACGCCTTGCAGATTTACTTCGACTTCTCCGGCTACTCCGACATGGCGATCGGCCTGGGCCGGCTGTTCGGGTTCACCTTCCCGGAGAACTTCCGCCACCCGTACGCGGCGGAGTCGGTGACGGCGTTCTGGCGGCGGTGGCACATGTCGCTGTCGAGCTGGCTGCGGGACTACCTGTACATCCCGCTCGGCGGCGGCCGGCGGCGGGCGACATTCAACGTGCTGGTGGTGTTCGCGGCGTGCGGGCTGTGGCACGGGGCGGCGTGGACGTTCGTCGTCTGGGGCCTGTGGCACGGGGCGTTTTTGGTCATCGAGCGGTCGGGCGCCGTGTCCACGTTCGCCCGCCCGCTCCGCCACGCCTGGACGCTGTTGGCCGTGCTGGGCGGGTGGGTGCTGTTCCGGGCCGACTCGCTGGCCCACGCCGCCGGCTACTTCGCCGCCCTGGCCGGGGCGGGCCGCGGCGTCCGGGCGGCCGACCTGCTGGCCGGCGACGTGGCCCTGGCGCTGGCGGTCGGCGTGCCGGCGTGCCTGCCGGTTCTGGATTGGCTGCGCGGCTGGTGGGCGGAGCTGCCGCGGTCCGCGGTGCGGGACTGGGTCGGGGCGGCGGCGGAGGTGGCGGTGTGCGGCGGGCTGTTGTTCGCGGTGACGGTGGACCTGGCCGGCGGGTCGTACAACCCGTTCCTGTACTTCCGGTTTTAGCGCCTGATGTAGGGTGGGTCGAGGGAGCGGAGCGACCGAGGCCCACCGACTCGGAGTCAATCCCCGCGGCGGTGGGGCACCCGGG
>DASXAN010000724.1:0-1752 GCA_036406755.1 Gemmataceae bacterium | reverse complement strand
CGGGTATTCAAGCCGGCGGGGATAAACCCCGCCGCTCGCCGCGGTTGCCTCGCTTCTGCGATCCCACCCCACACGACACCGGCGACCACACCCGCCGCCGCGTCAGTCCATTCCCAGCTCGATCAAACTGCTCTCCGGCCTCACTTGGTCCAGGCGGAGGCCGACGCTCTCGGCCACGATCATCCGCACTTTCATTGTGACCTCGGCGTGGGTCCAGCGGTAGCCGCTGTCGCGGTGGTCGCCGAAGTGGGTCAGGTACAGGGCCAGCTCGCCGACGGTCCGCAGGCCGAGCGGGAATTCGACGGCCCACGGCCGGCTCACGTGGTACAGCTTCCACCCGAGCGGGACGGCCGTCAGCAGGGCGGCCAGCTCCCACGACCACAGGGCCGCCGCGACCGCCCCGACCGGCACGGCCCAGACGACGAGGGCGCGGACGGCCGGCGGCAGTTCCAGGGCCGGCACCCGCGGCCGGTCCTGCCGCAGGCGGTGCCAGAGTTCGCGCCGGTACCGCACCGGCAGCAGGTCGTCGAGCGGCGTCCCGGGCCGGACGTCGCGGCGGGCGGTGCCGGTCGTCGCCACCAGGGCGGCCCGGAGCTGGCCGAACGTGCGGACGATGGGGTTGTATGCTTGCGTCATGGCCCCTCCGAGCGGCGGCGGGTCAGAGACGGACGTCGGGTTGCCCCGGCCCGGCCCCGGGGCGCGGCCGCGGCTTCTTCTTCCGCCGCGGGCGAGCCTCGGCCCCGCCGCCCGACAGCTTGGCCCGCAGCAGGAGGACGCCGTGGACGACGGCCCCCAGCCCGCCCAGGCCGCAGAGGCCGACGACGCCCCACTTGCCGAGGTAGTTGTAGAGCAGGGCTATGAGCCACGGCGCCCGCCGTTCCCCGCCCTGGGCCTCGAACGCCGTCAGGTACTGGTAGACCCAGGCCGTGACGCCGAGCAGCATGACCCCGCCGAGGACGGCGAGCCACCACGGCGGCTCCTTCGTCTCCACCGATTTCTCGCCTGTCATAACGGCCTCCCCTCTCTTGGCGTCTGGCGTCCCGGTTCCCGCCTCCGCGGCCGGAGCACCGCTGCCCCCACGACGCCGGCGACAGTCAGCGCCGGGTCGAACAGCTCGGTAAGCCCGCCCGGTTTGGTGGTGCCGGCCATCTCACCCCGGGCTCCGATTGCAGCCCCGCAAATGCCGCCGGCCAGTGAGGCTATCACACCCGCCGGCGGTCCGGCAACCAGTCGAGTACCGTCCCCGCCGCGTCGCGCAACCGTAGCCGCTCGACCACCGCCGCGAATCGCCCGCCGGCCAGGCCGTCCGCGATCACCGCCGACCCCTGGGCCGCGTGCTTCACCCACGCCCCCGGCAACCCGGTCAGCCGCTCCACCGTGCCGAATGGGGCCAGGTCCGTCGTCACCTCGGCGGCCAGCTCCGGCTGGTCCTCCAGCAGCCGGCCGGACAGCACGAGGCGGTCGAACGGCGTCACCGCCCGCAGCCCGGCGACCGTGCGCAGCAGCGACTCGCGGAACCACCGCCGGCCGGCCGCCGCGTCCGGCACGTCCGCGGCCCCGCCGGCGAACAGGTCGCGCTTGGCCAGCGGCGACAGCCAGTACGCGGCCTCGCCGTCCCACGCCCCGCCACTCTGCCAGCCGATCGGCCCGCTCGTGCCACCGACGCCGTCCACGATTTGGCCGTCGGCGAGCACCAGAGCTGCGGTGAAGGCGGAGCCCAACTCCACGAGGCAAGCAGGTCGGCCGGGGGGG
>DASXAN010000723.1:0-2316 GCA_036406755.1 Gemmataceae bacterium | reverse complement strand
GAAGGGTTTGCCCTGGGCGATGCCCAGCGCGGCCAGTTCGCCGTACTGGTTGCGGTAGCCCTCGTAGACCGGTTCCTTGTCGATGACCTCGTGCAATACTTCCCAGAACTTGAGGTTGTTCTCCCACTTCAGCGGCGTGGTGTCCTGGGGCTTGTCAGTCAGGTTGAGCCACTTCGGTTCCGTCCCGTCGGCGGGCGGGTTGAGCGGCCGGACTTTGATGGTCTGGATGCGGTCGATGGCACCCTTGACGTCGCCGCCCACCGGCAGCGAGCGGACCCCGACCAGCAAGCGGTTCGTCGTGGACTTGCAGACGTGGTAGCCATCGGGCACCTTGTCCTTGTACCCCAGCGGCAGGATAAGGTGCTTGCCGCCCTTGCCCTCATCCGGCCCCGGGATACCCATGTCGCCGACCCAGCGCTGGTTGATGTCGAGGGCCACGACGATGAGCGGCCCCGGAGGCAGTTCGATGATGAACGGTCCCGCGTTCAGGTCGAGTTGGACGAAGCCGTAGGGCGTGTCCGAGTTGTAGGTGAAGCCGACGTGTCGCGGCTTGGTGTCGATGATCCCGAATACCTTGTTGTCCACGCCGCCGACTTCGGCGTTGCCCTTGAAGATGGCAGCCCCAGACACCGTGGGATAAAAGAAGCGGTACGCCTGGACGGCGCGGTTTAGATCGGCCTCGTCATAGAGGCGCTGCACCTCGTCCGGTGCCGGGAACCCAGCCGGTGACTTCTGTGTGGTCGGCTTGTCCTGGGCCTGAACATCGGGGGCGAGCCGGCCCAAGGCGGCCAGCCAGCCGAGCAGGGCGCCGGCCGCGAGCAGCGCCGCGGCGGCCAGAGTCGTTCGCGTTCGCATGGTGTCATCTCCACGAAAAGGGGGACCGGGCCGAGGGAAGTTCTCGGCCCGGTCGGAACGGTTCCGTTGTCGCCCGACAAAGGCTCCACGAAGCGAACGACTACCGGATGTACCCATAGCGCGCGGCGCCGCCGTAGACGCCGCCTACGCCGGCCCCGTAGCGGTAGCCTCCCCTGTAGGCTCCGCCGTATCCCACCCCACCACCGTACCCGGCGCGGTAGACCCCGCCGCCGGCCCCGACCGCACCGACGCGGCCGCCGGCGTACGCACCGCCGGGGCCGGCCACGGCGGTTCGGCCGGCGTGGTAAACACCGCCCGGGCCGACGTGAGTGTAACCGACATGGGCCGCGCCCCACGCATCCACCTTGGAGGGCATCAGCAGGGCCGCCAGGGCAGCCACGATCGTCAGCGAAATGATCTTGTTCAACATCACAGTCTCCTCATTCATTTGGTGTGGTTTCTCGTATGGTCACCAGGGGTTGCCCGACTCACGGCTGGGCCGGCCTGACGCGCTTCATCTTCACCGGCTTGGGGTCGGGAATCGATTCTCCGTCCACGGTCAGTTTGGTCATCTGCCACGTCATGTGGTCGTCGTCCGTCTTCGTCACGAGGTTGGTCGCCGACGCTTTCTTGCCAGCGGCCGTTCGCGCCGTGGTTTTGAGCGCCCACTTGTCGCCGTCCTTGGTCCAGGCCGCCTCGCCGAACCCGCCCCTCGAATAGAAGGACCAGGACCGGATCTGCTTGTCGATGGCGTCCCAGCCAATCCATTGCGTGCCGCCGACGACCGGGACGCCGTCCACGGTAGTGGCGAACGACGAGACGATGAAGTTCTGGTTCTCCGCCCAGTCGTACGAGGCCGTGGATGACTCGCCCTTCTCGGCCTCGCCCGTCCACTCGCCGATCAGCCACTCGATGCCCTCCAAGTGCTCGGCATTCGACGGCGGGTGGACCACCGCGTCGCGGACGCTCTGCAAATACCACTCGCCGTCCTTCTTCACCAGGACCGCCGAGAACCGGGCCGCTGTGCCCAGACCGCCCTCGGACGGCGTAACCTCGGTGATCCCATCCTGCAGCGCCACGTCGGGCGTCAGCAGTTTGGCGGAGGTGACGCGGATGGCGAGTTTCGCCCCCTTGCGGGCGGCGAACGTCTTCTCGTACAGCTGCTCGATGGCCGTCCGCCCCTTGTACTCGCGGCCGACCTGATCGACATACGTCGCGTCCGGCGTCCAGAAGGAGGCGACGGCCTTGGCGTCCCCCTTTTCGAACGCCGCGATGAATGCCGCGCGCCTCCCCTTGGCCAGTGGCTCTTTCTCCTCGGCCTTCTGCTCCTCCGCATCGGCCGGCGACCTGCCGGACCCGACGAATCCGCCGACGGCCAGGATGGCCGCGAGGCCCAGTGCCAGGGCCAACCGTCTACGAGTCTTCATGGTCACTCCTCTCAAAAATGAAGGGTGTGGTAAC
>DASXAN010000722.1:0-1863 GCA_036406755.1 Gemmataceae bacterium | reverse complement strand
CTTCGGCCGCGCCTGGCTGTTCGTCGCCGGCGCCGGGCTGGCGAGCGCGATCTTCGGGCTGCTGTACGGGGAGTGCTTCGGGCCCACCGGGCTCGTGCCGGTGCTGTGGCTGGCGCCCCTGGTGGAACCGGTGCCGCTGCTGCTGGCCGCGGTCGGTGTTGGCGGCCTGCTGCTCGCCGGCGCCTACGCGCTGGGGACCGTCAACCGCTGGCGGGAAGGCGGCTGGCCGCTCGCCCTGTACGCCCCGTCCGGCATCGCCGGGGCGGCCGTCTTCCTCGGGCTGGGCCTGGCGGCGGGTGGCTGGTCGGCCGGGCTGGCGTGGCCGGTGGCCGTCGGCGGCGTGGTCGCCGCCGCCGGCCTGGCGCTGGCGTTCACCGGGTTCCTGTTCGCGGCCGGCGGGGACTGGGCCGGTGTCGGCCAGGCGGCCGTCGAGGTGTTCGATCTGGTCGCGCGGCTCGGCGCCAACGTCGTCTCCTTCGCCCGGCTGGCCGCCTTCGGGCTGACCCACGCCGCCATCGGCGCGGTGGTCTGGCAGGCCACCGCCGGCTTGTGGGGCCAAGGCGTGATCGCCGGAGCGGCCGCGGTCGCGGTGTTCGCGGTCGGCAACGCCCTCGCGTTCTCGCTGGAGGCGCTGGTCGCGGCCGTGCAGGCGCTCCGGCTGGAGTACTACGAGCTGTTCTCCCGAGTCTTCCAGGCCCAGGGCCGGCCGTTCCGGCCCTGGCATGTCCCGATCGCTTCCGAGGATGAGGTCCTATGTCGCTCTGGCTGATCTGTCTGCCGGTGGCCGCCGTCGCGGCCGCCGCCACCTCCTGGGCGCTACGGCGCCGGCACCCCCGGTCGCCCCGCGCGCTCCTGACCGTCAACGGCGTCCTGGTGTTGAGTGCCCTGATGGTCCTGGCCGTCGCCCTCGGCGGCGGGCCCGCCGAGGCGACCGGACCCGAGGCGGTGGCACCCGTGGCCGCGGCGGAGGCCGCCCAGCCGGCCGACGGCTCGAACGGGTCGGCGCTGCTGGGCGCCGCCATCGCCGTCGCCGCCTCGTCGATCGGCGCGGCCATCGCGGTCTCCTATACCGGCGCGGCCGCGCTGGCGGCGATGAGCGAGCGGCCCGAGCTGTTCGGCCGGGCCATGGTGATCGTCGGGCTCGCCGAGGGCATCGCCATCTACGGCCTGATCGTCGCCATCATCCTGATCGGGAGGTCATAGCCATGGCCCGCGTCGCCGTCGTGGGCGAGCAGCTGCGGGTGCGGGGGTTCACCCTCGCCGGCGCCGTGGTGCTCGCCGCCGACGACGCGGCCGCGGTCCGCTCCACCTGGGCCTCCCTCGGCGACGACGTCGCCGTCGTGGTCCTGACCTCGCGAGCCGCCGCGGCGCTGGAGGCCGAGCTGGCCGCGGCAGGACCGACGCCGCTGACCGTGGTGCTGCCGCCATGACCCTCCGCACCATCCCCTCCCCCGGCGGCGGCGGCGCGCTCGAACCGGTCCGGGCCTGGCTGCTGGCGGCCGCCCACGCCGAGGCCGAGCGCCTGCGCGCGGAGGCTGCCGCCGACGCCGAGCGCGTGGTCGCGGGCGCCCGCGCGGAGGCCGACGCGATCCTGGCCGATGCCAGGGCCCAGGGGACCGCGGAGGGATCGGCGCTGGCCGCGGCCGAGCAGGCCCGCAGCCGGCGCCAGGCCCGCCGGCTGGTCCTCCAGGCCGAGCGGGAAGCCTATGAGGAGCTGCGGGCCCGCAGCCGCGCGGCGGTCCGCGCCCTGCGCCAGGACCCGGGCTATCCGGCGCTGCGGGAGCGACTGGACCGGCTTGCCCTTGCCGCCGCCGGGCCGGGCGCCAGCGTCAGCGAGGACCCAGACGGTGGCGTGGTCGCCGA
>DASXAN010000721.1:0-2755 GCA_036406755.1 Gemmataceae bacterium | reverse complement strand
GGCGCCGGGAGGGGTAAACGAGAAAGCCCACCCGGCGCCGCGGGTGGGCTTGAGGATGCTCTGTCTTTCGATTCAGCACTCAGCACTCTGTTACAGCGTCCAGCCCTTGCGGTACTCGTAGTGCAGGTACTGGTTGGCCGCCGAGTTGTCGAACCGCAGGCTCGGCCCGTCCCACGCCAGCTTCTGCCCCGTCAGCCGGATCGCCACGTTGCCCAGCAGAATCGTCTCCGTCAGCATGCCGGCGATGTCGAAGTTCGAGTAGGCGATCTCCGGCTTGTTCGCCTTGATCGCCTCCACCCACTCCTGCTTCATGCCGTGGTCGCCGCGGCCGTTGCGGGGCAGCCGCTCCGGCACCGCCTTGGCCGCCTCGGCCACGCCGTCGCCGATCAGCCGGTACTGGGCCCCGTAGTCGTTCGGCGAGAACAGGATGCCCTTGTCCCCGACCAGCATCGACCCGCTGTCGGCCAGCTTCTCGTTCGGCTTGAGCACCTTGTGCAGCAGCTCCTCCGGCGGCAAGACCTTCTTGCCGTCCCGCTTGCCCTCGTACCAGACGAACTTCACCGCCGGCATGTCCCCGCGGGACGGGAACTCGAACGTGATCCGCGCCGACGACGGGTAGGTCTCCGGGTTGACGTCGGTGGCGTCGGCGACGATGCTCGTCGGGAAGCCGAGCTTCAGCGCCCGGTAGGCCATGTTGGCCGTGTGGCAGGCCATGTCCCCCAGCGCGCCGGTGCCGAAGTCCCACCACCCCCGCCACTTGAACGGGTGGTAGGCGCTGTCGCCCCGCTGCCGGCGGCGGTTCCCCTGGCCGCCCTCCGGGGCCGCGGCGTTCGGCCGGTACGGGGCCGGGCCGATGAACTGGTCCCAGTGCACGCCGGGCGGCACCGGGGCCTCCGGCGGCCGGTGCATGATCGTCGGGGCCTGCGGCCAGATGGGGCGGTTCGTCCACACGTGGGCCTCCCGCACCGGGCCGATGACCCCGGCCTGGACGATCTCCACCGCCCGCCGCAGCCCGTTCTCGGCCGACCCCTGGTTGCCCATCTGCGTGCACACGCCGGTCTTCTTCGCCACCTCCCGCATCTGCCGGGCCTCGTAGACGGTGTGGGTGAGCGGCTTCTGGCAGTAGACGTGCTTGCCCAGCTTCATGGCCATGATCGCGGCCGGGGCGTGGTTGTGGTCCGGGGTGGAGACGGTGACGGCGTCGATCTCCTTGCCCAGCTCCTCGAACATGGTGCGGAAGTCGTAGTACTTCTTGGCGTCGGGGAACTTGTGGGCCTTCTGGTTCAACGTCCCGTCGTCCACGTCGCACAGGCCGACGACCCGGCCGATGTCGCCGACCTGGTTGGTGTCGCCGTCGCCCTTGCCGCCGACGCCGACGCAGGCGAAGCGGAACTTGCCGTTGGGCGCGTCGGCGGCCCGGGCGGCGGAGGCGGCGGTGGCGGTCAGCCAGTAGCCGGCGGCCCCGGCGGCGGTGGACTGCAAGAAGCGGCGGCGAGTCAGGCGGGTGGACATGAGAGGAACCTGTGGGGTGAGGGTGGGGCGTCCGCGGGACAGTGTAGGCGGCCGCGCCGGCGGATGCAACGGGCGGGATCGGTCCGCAGCTCCGCCGGCATGGTATAACAAGACCCGATGAAACCGTCCGTCCCGACCGTGCTGCTCGCCCTCGCCGTCCCGCTGGCCGCGGCGGCCGCCGACTGGCCGTGCTGGCGGGGGCCGAACCACAACGGCGTCTCGGCCGAAACCGGCTGGCGGGACGCCTGGCCGGCCGGCGGCCCGCCGGTGGCGTGGCGGGCGGCGGTCGGCACCGGGTTCTCGGCCGTGGCCGTCAGCCGCGGCCGGGTGTACACGCTCGGCAACGCCGACGACAAGGACACCGTGTACTGCCTCGACGCCGCCACCGGCAAGCCGGTGTGGAAGCACAGCTACGACGCCCCCCGCGACCCGAAGGCCTTCGAGGGCGGGCCGACGGCCACCCCGGCCGTGGACGGCGACCGCGTTTACACCTTGAGCCGGCAGGGCGACCTGTTCTGCTTCGACGCCGCCACCGGGGCCGTCGTCTGGTCGAAGAACATCGCCACCGAGACGGACCAGCGGATCCCCGGCTGGGGGTTGGCCGGCTCGCCGGTCGTGCACGAAGACCTGCTGCTGCTCAACCTCGGCGACGCCGGCGTGGCACTGGAGAAGGCGACCGGCAAGGTGGTGTGGAACTCGGAGCGGAAGGATGCCGGGTACTCGTCGCCGGTGCCGGTCCGCCACGGCGGCGAGTGGCTGGCGGTCTTCAGCTCGGAGGACTCGTTCGCGGCCGTGGACGTGCGGACGGGCAAGGAGTTCTGGCGGGTGCGGTGGCCGACGCAGTACGGCGTCAACGCCGCCGACCCGATCGTGGCCGGCGACCGGGTGCTGGTGTCGAGCGGCTACAACAAGGGGGCGGCCCTGTTCCCGCTGACGGCCGGCAGCCCGGCGGCGGTGTGGAAGAGCAAGGTGCTGCGGACGCAGATCAACGGCGCCGTGTTGCTGGACGGGTTCGTCTACGGCGTGGACGGCGACACCGGGGCGAAGGCGAAGCTGACGTGCATCGAGCTGACCACCGGGGCGGTAAAGTGGACGGACGCCAGCGTCGGCTGCGGCTCGCTGATGGCCGCGGACGGCCGGCTGATCGTGCTCAGCGACGAGGGCGAACTGGTGGTGGCGCCGGCGACGCCGGAGAAGTTCCGGCCGACGGGGCGAGCGAAGGTGCTGGACGGCAAGTGCTGGA
>DASXAN010000720.1:0-6741 GCA_036406755.1 Gemmataceae bacterium | reverse complement strand
CCCCCCCGGGACTCCAACATCCAACTCACTTCACTTCCTCGATATCCGGGAGTTTCCACGTCTTGTCGAACCACGGCTGGAGCGGGCCGTAGAGGCGGAAGATGACGAACCAGCCCTTGCCGGGGATCGTCTGCACCCAGTTCGCTTCAAAGCCGGCGGGGGCCTTGGGGCCGAAATAGACCTCAACGGAGCCGTCCGCGTTGACCTTGAGGCCCCTTGTGTGACTGCTCACGCTCGGGAACTGCTGGTCGGTCTGGAGCAGCGAGCGCGTCTGGTTGTCGTAGACGACCGCCGACCAGAAATCCTTGGCCGGCACGTTCGGCGGCAGGTGCAGTTCATAGGTCTTGCCGCCGTCGAACGGGTTGCCCTTCGAGTCGTTCACCGCCCACGGGTATTGTGAGCCTTTCCCCACCATCTTCTCGTCCATCGCCGGCGTGACGCCCCCGGCGAGGTAGAAGAAGTTGATCGCCCCGTCGAAGTTGCTCACCCCCGGCGAAACCTCGAACCGGTAGCCGCCCAGGTACGGCACCCGCCACGAGCTGTTCGGGTAGTAGTAGGCGTTGGGGTCCCGCACCTTGTAGGTGATCGTCCGCGCCGTCACCGCCCCGATGTTGGCGGCGTCCTCCAGAATCTTCTTCATGCGCTCGTCGGGGTTGAACGGCTTGCCCTTGGCGATGCCGACGGCGGCGAAGAAGCCGAGCGTGGTCGGGTCGCACCCGTCGCTCGGCTCCTCCTGGATCACGTCGTTCAGGAGCTTCCAGTAGGTGAAGTCGGTCGGGTAGACGAAGTTGGCCGGCACCCCGGAGCCGTTGACGAACTTCATCGGCGGCGGGTTGTTCTTGTCGCCCAGGAAGTAGACCTTGAAGTGCTTCTTGATCGACTCGACCGCCGGCTTGGTCGAGCCGTCGACGAGATAGCCTCGGAAGATCAGCCAGTTGCCGTAGGTCTTCGGCCGCACGACGAAGTAGCCGTCCGGCACCTCGCCCTTGTAGCCGGGCGGAAGTACCAGGTACTTGCCGCCCTCGCCCTTGTCCGCCCCCGTGATGCCGACGTCGGCCACCCACTTGTACCAGAAGTCGTCAATGATCCCGAGGACCTTGGGGGGGGACCTCCACGACCAGCGGCCCCTTGTGGCTGTCGAGCCACACCCAGTTGTAGATCGTGCCAGAATTCTCCGTCAGTTGGATGGTCCGCGAGTCGGCCAGGTTTTCCAGGATGAAGTCCGTCTGGTTGTCCGGCCCGAACTTGCGCAAGGCGTCCCGCATGGCGGCCTGCTCCAGGACCGGAAGCGCCAGCAGGAAGGCCTGCAGCGCGCGCGACCGGTCCAGGTTGTCGTAGACCTTCTGGGTGGTCGCGTCGTCGGGGTAGCCGTCCTTCAGGTTCAGCGTGCCGATGGAGGTCTCCACCTTGTCCGGCGTGGCGACTCCGGGCGGAATCGGCGTCTGATACTTGTACTTCGGCGTGTCCGCGGCCAGTGCGATGAGCGCCACCACGGGCAGTGCGAGAAGAGCTGATCGCGGTTCCTTCATGACGTTGGCTCCATCATTTCATGGTTCGGGCGTCTACTCGGCTCCATCATTTTCACCTATTTCTCTTCCTCAACGTCCGGCAGTCGCCACGTCTTGTCGAACAGCGCCTTGGTCGGGGCGTACAGGCGGAACATCAGCTCGAACTTCCGGGCCGGGTCGGTCGGCAGCCAGTTGCCGTCCTTACCGGGAGGAGCCTGGGGGCCGATGAACAGGTCGATCGACCCGTCGGCGTTCTTCCGCAGCTCCGGGATCTGTGACGAGCGGCTGGCCCGCGACACGCCCTTAATCAGCGTGTGTATCTGCCGGTCGTAGGCCGTCAGCGACCAGTACTGTTCGACCGGCGCGTCCGGCGGCACAGTGAGCCTGTACGTCTTGCCGCCGTCGAATGCATGGCCGGCCTTGTCCTTGATGCTGATGAGGTAGAACTGGCCCGCACCCAGCCGTTTGATGCCGATATACGCGTAGCTGTACGACACGCCGCGCTCGTCCATCGGGTAGTGGTCGGGGTCGGCGTAGCTTTTCTGAACGGCGTCGATGAGCGCGGGGTACGTCGGGTACGTCCAGTGCCCACCCGGCCAGAACGGCGGGTAGCCGGCGTCGTACTTCATCGCCAGCCACGCGCCCGCCTCCTTGACGGCGGCGTCGAGGATCTTGTCTGTCGCCGCGTCGGGGTGGAACGGCTTGCCCTTCTCGATCCCCAGCGTCTGAAGCTTCTCGATCATCGCCCGGTCGCGCTCCAGCCACGGCTCGCTCTGCACCATGCGGTCGAGGTTTCGGAAGAAGCTCGCGTCGTACTTGATCGTCGAGTCGAAATCGACGTCCTTCACGTCACTGAACACCGTCGCCGGCGGGCTGGCGGCCTGCGACAGCGGGTAGACCTTCATCCGCTTACCGTAGGCGATCGACTTCTGCACGTCGGCGTCGCCGTGGCTCTTGAGGTTCGAGCGGAACAGCATGTACCCGCCGAACGTGTCGGATTGCAGCGCGACGTAGCCGTCGGGTGGCTTCTCCCTGTACCCGGGCGGCAGAACGAGGAACTTTCCGCCCTTGCCCTTGTCCACGCCGAGCAGCCCCGCGTCCTCCAGCGGCATTTGCCAGACGGTCACAATGTTGCCGTTGAACGACCCGGCGGCGTCGCCCGGCGGCAGGTCGAGCACGACCGGGCCGTCCTTCGTGTTGTAGAACGCCATGAAGTACAGCGCGTCGGGGTTGGGCGTCAGTGTCTGGTTCTTGGCGTCCAGCGGTCGGCCCCAGTAGATGACCTGGCCGACGTTGCCGGGCGTCTTGGTCAGCATCTCCTGAAGCATCAGGTCGTAGTTGACCGCCGGCATGCCCCAGATGACGGCCTCGACGGCGCGGCGGTGCACGGTGCGCTCGGCCAGCTGGGCGGGCGTGAACTCCGCCTGCCTCTCCTGGCCGACGGCCGCGGTAGTCAGCCAACCGGCCGCGAGCACACCTGCCGCGGCCAGGGTCGTTCGCATTCGCATGGCGTCGTCTCCTAGGTGGGTTCCGAAGTCCGTAACCTGAACCCCATCATGACCCGATCACAAATCGACAAGCTCTTCGACCGTATCCGCCAGATCTGCCTGGCGCTCCCGGAGGCGAAGGAAGTCGAGGCCTGGGGCCATGCGACGTTCCGCGCGCCCAAGAAGATGTTCGCCGCCTGCGGCACCGACGGGGACGGCTCGGCGTCGCTGGGCCTGAAGGTCGGGTTCGACCGACAGGAGGAACTGCTGGCAGACCCGCGGTTCTTCCCCACGCCCTACGCCGCTCACCAGGGCTGGGTCTCATTGTGGCTCCAACCCCGGATGGATTGGGCGGAGGTGACCGCGCTGGTCACCGAGGCGTATCGGCAAGTCGCGCTCAAGCGACTGCTCAAGCAGCTCGACGCGCGCTAACAACTCAATTCTCCATGACAACAGCCGATATCGACTTCACGGGTTACGCTGCCCGGCCGCGGGCGGCAGCTTGACGACGACGAACGTCACGTCATCCACCTGCTTGGCGTCGCCGCGGAACTTGGCGAGCCGGTCACGGATCGCCCCGGCGATCTCCTCCGCCGACCCCGCCGCCGCCTCGCGGATCGCCTCCCGCAACCGGTCTTTGCCGAACGCCTCCCCGGCGGCGTCGGGCATCTCCCAGACGCCGTCGGTCCCGATCAGGATCACCTGGCCGGGCCGCAACGGGCCGAACGTCTGCTCGGCGTACTCGGTCTCGTGGACGACGCCGAGCGGCAGGTCGCCCTCGCCGACTTCCACGAACGACCCGTCGGCTGGGTCGAATACGAGGGCGGGGTCATGCCCCGCACTGACCCAGCGGACCGTTTTCGACCGGGCGTCCACGACCGACAGGTGCATGGTCATGAACCGCTCGCCGTTGTGGTCGGCGGAGATGAGTCGGTTGAGCCGGCCCATCAGCTCGGCGAGGCTGCCGGCCGCCATGGCCCGGTCCCGCAGGACGGCCCGGACGCCGGCCATCACCAGGGCGGCCGCCACCCCATGCCCCATCACGTCGCCCAGCGCGACCAGCACGGCGTCGGGGGCCGCCTGGTCGAGGATGAGGAAGTCGTAGTAGTCGCCGCCGGTCTCGTCGCAGTAGGTGCTGTGGCCGGCCACGTCGAGGCCCCGCATCTGGGGGGCCTTGGCCGGCAGGAGTCGCTGCTGCACTTCCATCGCCACGCCGAGCGAGTGCCGCAGCCGGAGTCGGTCCCGCAGGTCGGCGATCATCCGGTTCAGGGCCGCCGCCAGCCGCCGGAACTCGGTGCTGCCGCCGAACTCGGCCGTCGCGTCCAGGTCGCCGCCGCCGACGCGGTTCATGAACCCGATCAGCTTCAGGACGGGCGTCGAAACCGACCGGGCCAGCAGGGCGGCCAGCACGACGGCGACGAGCAGCGCCCCGGCCGCGGCCGCCAGGGCGACCGCCTGGCTCTCCCAGACGTCGGCCAGGAAGTCGGCCGCCGGCGCCACCGCCCCGATCACCCACACCTGGTCGTCGCCGACCCGGAACGCGGTCGTGGACGCCAGGTACTCGGTGCCGTCGTGGTCGAACTGGAACCGCTGGAACGATGACGGTTGCCCGGCCGCGAGTGCGTCGGCGGGCACGCGGCCGCGGAACGCGTCCACCAGCGGGTCGTCGGTGTCGGCGAGGGTGAGCAGTTTGCCGGCCGCCCGCTGCCCCTCGGGGGCGACCACCCGCCGGGTCGGGTGGGCCAGCAGCGTCTCGTCGGCCGTGTACAGGAAGAAGCGCGAGTTCGGGCTGACCGAAAGCCGGGCGATGAACCCGGACAGGGCGTTGAGGTCGAAGTCCGCCGTCACCACGCCGCGGAACTTGCCCTCCCGGTCTTCGAGCGGGGCGGCACACGAGATGCCCGGGACCCCCTGGTCGTAGAAGATGTACGGCGGCAGCCACACGAGCCGGCCGGCGGCTTTCGCCTTCGTGTAAAACGGCCGGACCCGCGGGTCGTAGGCGCTGTCGTGCTCCGGCTGCGACAGCCGCCATTCACCGTCCGGCCGGACGACGTACTCCAACGTCGGGGTCTTCCCGTCCACGAGCCGCGTCCGCCGGATGCGCGTCTGGCCTTCGGCGCGAAACGCCCCCGTGAACGTCCCGGCCTCGTCGCTCACGCTCACCCAGCTCAGGCCGGGGTTGGCCTGTAGGAAGACCAGGAGTTGGTGGGCGAGCTTGTCGGTGTCATTCAGACTGAGGTTGTCCGCGCCGAACCGCCGCAGGGCTTCGACGACCGGCGTGGCCCGCTGCATGAAGGCGCGGGTTTCGTCGGCGGCGTGAGCGCTGGCCTCGCGGAACACGGTGGTCGTCAGCACCTCGGTCGACTGGCGGGCGCTGCGGTGCGCCAGCCAGGTCACGGCCGCGCCGGTCAGCAGGACCAGGCCGCACACGCCCGCCACGAGCCGGGCGCGGAACGACAGGCCGTCGCCGGGCGGGGCGGGTGGCGGCGGTGTGGCGGCGGCTTCGGTCGCACCGTGCACGGTCATCCCCAGGTGATTTCATCGGCGGCGAACGGACGGCGTCCGCGGCGCGTCATTTCCGGTCGCCCGGGTCAGAACCCGGTCAGGTAGTTCAGATAGCCTTCCATCCGGATCGCCATCTTCTGGATGATCCCCAGCGGCCGGACCGTGTCCGTGTAGACCACGGCTGAACCGCCCGCCCCGCCGGGCAGCTGCTGCACGTCCTCGTCGCTCATCTTGAGCCGCACGGCGAACCGGCCCCGCTTCTGCGGCTGCGTCACCGCCGGCAGCTCGCCGGTCACGGTCGCCTGCCCCTGGCCGGTCATCTCGATCACCGTCTCCACCTCCGCCTTGAACACCCGCCCCGGGTACATGGCGAAGATCACCTCGGCCTTCGCCCCGGGCTTGATGTTCCGCAGCGGATTCTGCGAGTAGGTCGCCACCACGGTCCCCTTCTGGGCCGTGCTGACGAACGACAGGACCGGTGTGGACGGGGCCGCCATCAGTCCCGGGCGGACTTGCAGGTCGGTGACGAACCCGTCGTCCGGGGCGGTGACGGTCGTCTGCTCCAGGTTCAGCCGGGCGGCGGCCAGCTGCTGCCGGGCCTGGGCGACCGACGTGAACTCCCCGCCGACCTTCGACTCGACCGCCATCTGGGCCCGCTCCCGCTGGGCGACCGCCTCCCGTTTGGCGGCCTCGGCGTTGCGGGCCGCCGTCTGGGCGTTCTGGTACTCCTCCGGCGTCGTCGCCCCGCTCGGGAGCAACTTCGCCTGCCGGGCCAGCTCGCTCTTCGCGTTTTCGAGTTGTGCGTCGGCCGCGGTCACGGCGGCCTGCGCGACCTTGAGGTCGGCCTCGAGCTTGGGCAGGTCGGTGTTGGCCGCCACCAGGGCCGCCTCCAGCCGCCGGACCTCGTACTCGTACGGCCGCGGGTCGAGCCGGAAGAGCACTTCACCCTTCTTGACGGGCACGTTGGGCTGCACCGGCACTTCGACCACCTGGGCCGGCTTCGGCAGGTAGGTGGCGACCGGGATCACGTGGCGGAACACCCGCACGTCGGACGAGTGCGGGTGGCAGTAGTTGGTCGCCAGGACCAGGCCGAAGACGACCGTCACCCCGACCAGGGCGACGCCGATCTTGTTGGTCAGGTTGAACGGCAGGAGCCGCAGCCGGAAATAGATCAGCCAGACGATCAGGACGTAGGTCACGGTGATGACGAAGATCACGGGGCCGCCTCCTTCCCGGCCGTG
>DASXAN010000719.1:0-9024 GCA_036406755.1 Gemmataceae bacterium | reverse complement strand
TCTCGCCCGGCTGCTGGTTCGGCGGCGTCACCATCCCTTGCAGCCGCAGGTCGGTCATCGGCCGGTTCTTCTCGTCCCGGGCGTTGACGGTCACCCGCACCTTGCCGTCGCGGTACTCGCTGGCGAGGCTCAGCTTGCCCGTCTCGACGCCGCGGAGCGTCCAGCCGATCACCTGCTCCCAGAACTTCAGGTACATGTCCGACTCGGCCCACTCGCGGTCCCAGCCGAGCCGGCCGCCGGACGTCTTGGCGTCGCTGGTGAACGCCACGGCCTTGCCCAGCCCGTACTGCCAGGACGCCAGGATCGGGAACCGCTGGTCGAGCGTCGGCGGCCCTTCGATGCCCATTTCGACGAGCGGGTTCTGCTTGAGCGTCGTGCGGACGAACCCGTGCAGCGGCGGCAGCGTGCCGGTCAGCTTGTCGGTCGGCCCGCTGGCGATCTGCAGCCGCGGGACGAAGCGGTTCTCGTACAGGAACGACTGACTAACGAGTCGGGTTTCCTTGATGTAGATGGCGGGGATGGCCCGCGGCGGCGGGTTCAAGTACGCCTTGCCACCGGTGGCCGTGGCCATCTGCGTCATCTTCGTGTTCTCGGGCGCGCCGTGCGTGGCGATGCCGACGGTCGTGCAGGTCACGCCGGACTGCTTCATCGTCTGCAGAAAGCCGGGGTTGTTCAGCTGCGGGTCGCCGTCGCTGATGACGATGATGTGCTTGGTCGCCAGGTTGTGCTTCGGGTTGGTCAGCTCCTTGGTCGCCATCTGTAGCGCCGGGTCGAAGTCGATCATGTCGCCGGGCGTCATCCGGTCCACCTGCCGCAGCATCGACGCCCGGTTGCCGGCAATGTCCTGAAACGGGATGTGCCACTTGTGGTTGAAGTCGAAGTAGATCACGCCGACCATGTCGGCCGGGCCGAGCTTCGAGATGGCGAGCTTGGCGACCTGCTTCTGCAAGGCGTTGCCGTTGTCGGCCTCCGAGGCGTGCATGACCAGCACCAGCCCGCCCTTGCCGGCCACCTTGATCGACTTGATGTCGCAATCGACGGGTAGCGCCTTCTCGACCGGCGTGCCCTGGTAGCCGCCGGCCCCGTAGCTCTCGCGCCCGCCGATCATCACCAAACCGCAGCCCTGGTCGTAGGTGTTCGACCGGATCATCTCCTGCTGCTCTTCGCCGATCTCCTCGGCCGGGACGTTGGCCAGCACGACGCAGTCGAAGTTGCTCAGGAACACGCCCAGGTCGGCCTTGCCGATCGGCAGCAGGTCGCTGGTGACGGTCGTAACCTGGAACTTGGACTCGCCGGCCGCCTGGAGCCGCTGGATCAGGTGGTCGTGCTCGTCGCCATGTTCGCGGGCCTCGACGAACAGCACCCGCCGCCGGCCCAGGGCGACGACGTGCGTCGAGGCGCTGTTGTTCTGTACCCGATCCCCGGCCAGCCCGCGGACGAGTTCGCCGCTGGCCGTCTCCGATTCGAGCGGCTGGAAGACGGCCTGGTACGTGTACGACCGCTGCACCGCCTCCAGCGATTGCTTGAACGAGAAGGCGTTGAGCCCGGGCCGGAGTTGCACCACCGCCGGCGGCCCGCGCTCGCGCACGCCCGGCCCGGCCTCGACCGGCACCGGCACCGGGGCGACGCCCTCGCTCAGCTGCTCCAGCTTGAGCGTGCCGACGACGGCCCGTGGGTTGTATGACCGCACCAGGACGCGGATCGGCAGGCGGGCACCCTGCTCGGTCATCGGCGGGGCCTCGACCCGCTCGACCAGCACCTCATTCTCGTTGCGGTAGCCGGTCGCCAGCGGGACGACGTCGATCTGCACGCCGTTCTGGCGGGCGATGCGGGCCTGCTGCTCGGCGTTACCGAGGTTCTCGTTGCCGTCGCTGATGAGCACGATCCGCTTGGCCGTGCCCTCCGGGAACGACGCCAGGGCCAGCTTGATGGCGGCGGCGATGTCGGTGTAGGTGGCGTCCACGCCGGACAGGCTGGCGTCGTCGAGCGTGACGCGCGGCACGTCGCTGGCCGGCAGGATCAGCCGCGGCCGGCGGCCGAAGACGATCACGCCGGCCTGGTCCCGCTCGTGCCCGGAGCCGCGCTTGAACACCGACTCGCTGATGAACTTCTTGATGCGGTTCCAGCGGCGGTCGGTCGGCGTCTTCTCCTCCGGGTCGATGTCCTGCGGGACCGACAGCGACCGGTCCACCAGGAACAGGACGGTCGTCGTGTCGTTCGGCTTGCGCAGCCGCAGCTCGGCCAGCGCCAGCGTCAGGAGCAGGACCAGCAGGCACCGCAGGCCGATCGCAACCCACCGCCGCACCGGCCCCAGCCCGGCGAGCGAGTGGTAGCTGAGCCAGACGATGACGGGGATGAGCAGCAGGAGGAGCAGCCACCACGGCTGTGCGAATTCGGACTGCCAGAGGGTGCGGACGAAGTAGACGAGGCCCGCGCCGATGTCGCGGGACAGCCAGCCGCCGAGGCCGAATGCCAGAAGGGCACCGAGCACGGCGGCGAGCGGGGTGTACCAGTGCCCGGTGATGACGAGGACAATGAGAGCCGCGAAGAGCAGAGCGCTCGCGACTACGACGATCCACATGCCGATGTCGCTGAGGACTAGGCCCTTGCTTCCTCCGATAGCCTCACCGGCGAGCGCTACGCCGCCGATGCCCGCAGCGCCCGCTGCCGCACCGGAAACGAGCCAGCCCCACGCCCGGCCACCGGCTGCTCGCCGCCGCCAGACGGCGACCGCTGCCACTCCGGCCAGCAACAGCAGGCCGGGCAGCCAGTAGACCGTGAGCAGTTCGAGCAGCCGCCCCATGCGGACTCCCGTCAAGCCTTGCTGTGCCGCGGTTTGCTTGCAAACCGTGCCTGCCGCCTGCGTTAACACGGCTTGCAAGCAAGCCGTGGCACCTCGGTCGATCCGTCAGAACTTGATGCGCTGGACCCGGTGGTTTTCGGTATCAACGACGTGGACGCGACCCTTGCTATCGACGGCCAAAGCCCATGGATTGTGCAGGAGGCCCGGCGCCCGGCCCGGCCCGCCCCACGTGCCGAGCGACTTTCCATCCGCGGTGAACTTCTGCACGCGGTGGTTGCCGGATTCGGCGACGTACAGCTCCCCGTCGGGGCCGAACGCGACGTCGTACGGGTAGCCGAGTTGCCCCGGCCCGTCGCCCGGCTCGCCCCAGACGCGGACGAGCATGCCGTCGCGGTCGAACACCTGGATGCGGTGGTTGCAGGCGTCGGCGATGTAGAGCAGCCCGTCCGGGCCGAGGGTCATGGCCCGGACGTGATTGAACTGCCCGGGCTCGGTCCCTTTTTCGCCCCAGCACTTGACCACCTTGCCGTCGAGGTCGAGCTTGGTGATCCGCTCGTTGGAGCCGAACTCGGAGACGTAGTAGTAGCCGTCGGCGTCCTGCACCACGTCGCTGACGTAGCCGAACTGGCCCGGCTCCGGCCCGGCGTCGCCGCCGAACTTCCGCAGCTCGTTGCCGTCGGCGTCGTAGATGCGGAAGCAGTGGTAATGGGAGTCGCTGACGATCAGGTGGCCGTCGCGGTCGATGCTCAGGCCGCTCGGCCGGCCGTTGCGGAAATCCGGCGTCGTCCAGGTCGGGCCGATGTACTTGCCGTCGGCGTCGTACACCTGGATGCGGGCGGTGAAATCGACGACATACAGATGGTCCTGCGCGTCGATGGCGATGGCGCGCGGGCGGACCAGGTCGCCCGGCTGATATCCCTTCCGCCCCCAAACGAGCTGCGGCTTGGACGACGGCCCCCCGCATCCGACGGCAAACAAGGCCAGCAGGCCGGCGACGGCCGCGAGCGGTCCGATGCTCAGGGGACGGGTGCGGGGCACGGCGCGGACCCACGGCAGATGGGCACGACAAATGATCCGATGACAATTCGGCAGCCCTAAGCTACCAGCCCCGCAGCGGGTTGACAACTACCACGGGCACCGGCCGCGGCGGCAAAAGGCGGTGGCATGCCAGGCCGACGGGCGTTACGCTGAAAGGGAACGCTCCGGTCCCGCGGGCCACGCACCATGACCGACCACCTCCGTTCACGGCTACTGCTCACCGTCGGCGTCTGGTTCCTGGCCGCCGCTCAGATACCGGCGGCCGGCGTTCCCGCGGAGATGATCAACCGTGCCGTCGAGCGCGGCGTCGCGGCCTTGCGGAAGCTCCAGGCCGCCGATGGGCATTTCGGCAGCACGGGCTACGGCAGCGGCCCGACGTCGCTGGCCGCCCTGGCGCTGCTCGAGTGCGGCGTCAAGCCGGGAGACGAACAGGTACAAAACGCCGTCACCTACGTCCGCGAAGACTGCCCGACGCTGAATCGCGTCTACCAACTCGCGCTCGCAATCATGCTCCTCGACCGGCTGGCCGACCCGCTCGACGAGCCGTTGATTCAGGAGTTGGCCGTGCGGCTCCTCGAGGGGCAGACGAAAACCGGCGGCTGGACGTACACGACGCCGAACGTGTCGGCTGAGGACGCCGAGCGGGTGAAGGCGCTGCTGCGCCGGCGGGTCGAGCTGAAGACGACCCCGGACGCCGCCAAGCCGACCGACCGACCGCCGCTCGACCCCGCGCTGGTCGAGCGGCTCAGGCGGCTCGAGCAGACCGACGCGCCGCGTCCGGACAGCAACCCGGACAACTCGAACACCCAGTTCGGCGTCCTCGCCGTGTGGGTCGCCCGGCGGCACGGCATCCCGTGCGACCTCGCCCTGCGGCGGTGTGAGGCGTACTTCCGCGCCACGCACACCAACGGCATGTGGCCATACATGCCGCCGTCGGGGCCGGACGACCGCGTGGCCAACACCTGCGCCGGCCTGCTCGGGCTGGCCATCGGGACCGGCGTCGTCCGCGACCGGCAGCTCCGGACCAAGGCCGAGGGCAAGGACGGCAAGCCGCCGGTCCTTCGCGACCCGATGAAGGACCCGGTCGTGCAGATGGCGATGAACTACGTCGGCGGTCAGGTGCGGGAACTCGCAGCCACCGGGTTGTACGCCGAAGTCAACCGCAATCGCAGCCTGTATTTCCTCTGGTCGGTCGAGCGGGTCGGGATGGTGTACAGCGTCCCGGTGATGGGCGGGGTGGACTGGTATCAAGCCGGGGCCGCGACCATCCTGCGGGCGCAGCGGCCGGACGGCATGTGGGGCGGCCGCGTGCCGGGCAGCGTATCCATCCCGGACGACGTCAACACCTGCTTCGCCCTCTTGTTCCTGCGGAAATCGAACTTCGCCAGCGACCTGACCTCGAACCTGCGCATCCGACCCAACCAAACGAACCTCCACGCGGACCCGGAGAGCACTCCGGCGGACCTACGGGCGGATGCGGGCACCAGTCAATCGACCCTCCGGTCGGACACGGCCAAGGGAGACAAGCCCGGCAAGGCCGAGCCGACAGCGGCCGATCGGCTGGCCGGCGAACTGCCGAAGGCCGCCGCCGCTCGCCAGGATGCGATCCTGACCGAGCTCCGCGACCACAAGGGGTCGGAGTACACGGACGCGCTGGCCCACGTGATCCCGAAACTATCGGGGGACGTGCAGACGAAAGCCCGGGACTACCTGGCGGAGCGACTGGCCCGCATGACGGCGGACACGGTCCGGGCGAAGCTCAAGGACGAGGACGCCGAGGTCCGCCGGGCGGCGGCCCTGGCCTGTGCCATCAAGGAAGACAAGGGGCTGGTCCCCGACCTGATCGCCGTGCTGGACGACAAGGACGCCTGGGTGGTCCGGGCCGCGGCCGTGGCGCTGCGGACGCTGACGGGCCAGGGTTTCGGCCCGTCGGCGTCGGCGACGGCCGAGGAGCGGGCGAAGGCGGTGGCGGCCTGGAAGGCGTGGTGGAAGCGGCAATCCGGGCGGTGACGGGGCAATGCAGCGGGCCGCGGAGTGCGGTTGACAATTCGGGTTCGAATCCTATTATGACAAGCGCCGACGGGGCGTAGCTCAGCTTGGATTAGAGCGCTTGGTTCGGGACCAAGAGGTCGGAGGTTCAAATCCTCTCGCCCCGACTGTCGTGAAGGGGACGTTCATCAACCGATGAACGTCCCCTTCTGTTTTTCCCGGGTTCCGTGACGGTCGGAGGGCACGGCGTCATGGCGGCGGGCCAGTCGCGGGCGGTCGGCCTCTCCCGGCTGCGGGCCGTGGGCCGGGCGCTGGCCCACCGCAACTACCGCCTGTTCTTCGCCGGCCAGGGCGTCTCCCTGATCGGCACCTGGATGACCCGCCTGGCGACCGGCTGGCTTGTCTACCGCCTGGCCGGGGCGGACGCGGCGATGTTACTCGGCGTCGTCAGCTTCGCCGGGCTGGCCCCGACGTTCTTCCTCGGGCCGGTCGCCGGCGTATTCGTCGACCGCTGGAACCGGCACCGCGTCCTCGTCGCCACGCAGGTCCTGTCACTCGTCCAGTCGGCGCTGCTGGCGTGGCTGGCCTTCGCCGCTGAGCCAGGGATGGTCACCGTCTGGCTCGTCGCCGGGCTGAGCGTGTTTCAGGGCCTGGTCAACGCCTTCGACATGCCGGCCCGGCAGGCGCTGCTGGTCGAAATGATTGAGCGGCGGGAAGACCTGGCCAACGCCATCGCCCTGAACTCGTCGCTGGTCAACGGGGCCCGGCTGGTCGGGCCGGCGGTCGCCGGGGTTGTGGTCGCAGCCGCCGGAGAGGCGTGGTGCTTCGTCATCGACGCCGTCAGCTACCTGGCCGTGGTCGCCGCCCTGCTGGCCATGCGGCTGCCGCGGCGCCACGTCAAGGCGGCCGGGTCCGTCGTCGGCCACCTGGCGGAAGGGTTTCGCTACGTGTTCGGGTTCGCTCCCGTTCGGACGCTGCTGCTCCTGCTCGCGGTGGTGAGCTTCGCCGCCATGCCGCAGAGCGTGCTGCTACCGGTGTTCGCCGGCGACGTGCTCGGCGGCGGCCCGTCCACGCTCGGCCTGCTCACCGCCATGTCCGGCGTCGGTGCACTCGTGGGAGCGCTGTTCCTGGCGGCGCGGCCCACGGTCCTCGGCCTGGGGCGGGTCATCATCGCCTCGACGGCGGTCCTCGGCGCGGGGCTGATCGGCTTCGGCCTGTCGCGGTGGGTGCCGGTGTCGGCGGCGCTGATGCTGGCGACCGGGGCGGGCCTGATGGTCCAAATGGCGGCGACCAACACGATCCTGCAAACCATCGTGGACGAGGACAAGCGGGGCCGGGTGATGAGCTTCTACGGCATGGCGTTCCAGGGGGCGGCCCCGTTCGGCAGCCTGCTGGCCGGGTGGCTGGCCGTGCGGGTGGGCGCGCCGGCGGTGGTGCTGGGGGCCGGGGCGGTCGTCCTGGCCGGCGGCCTGGCGTTCGCCACGCAGCTGCGGCGGCTGCGGGCGATCGTTCGGCCGGTGTACGCCCGGCTGGGGATCATCCCGGAAGTGGCGACTGGATTGCAGGCGGCGGACCTCGGGGCACCGGCCCGGGGCTGACCGCGGTGACCGTCAGGCCGGTTGCGACGGGGTCGGGGGGTCGGATGCCGGGCGGCCCGTGATGACCTTGCCCGCCAACCAAAGAACCAATCCGACCACCGCGAGTGGAAAGAGAAGCACGGCGTAAATGACAGCCAGCGCGCCGAACAGGACGGCGCGAAAGATGTCGGCCGGCTGCCAGTCGGGATGGGCGGCGTCGTCGGGCGTGGGCGGCGTGGGTTGTGGCGGCGGCGGTGGCATCGGCGTCACCTCGTCACGACGTGGGATCGGGCGGCGCGGCCGGGCCGGCAATGAAAGAACCCCCCGGCATTCGCCGGGGGGTTCGAGTTGCGGCGAGAGGATTTGAACCTCTGACCTCCAGGTTATGAGCCTGGCGAGCTACCACTGCTCCACGCCGCGTCCTGGGAAGAGCCGTTGCATGTCCGCGACTTCCATCACCTTCAAGCATCGGCTCGACATTCCTATAGTACACCTCAGGCCCCGATTTGGCCACCCCGAATTCGGGAACATTCCCGATTTCGGCCCCCACCAAGGTCCCCCGCGTGACCACCGCCCTCATCGCCACACCCGTCCGGCGAGCCGAACGTCGAGCGCCCCGCCGCCGGGAATGGTCGCCGCACTTCTGGATCGGCTGCGACGCCTTCGCCTGGGCGAAGTTGCTCGTCCGCAACCGCTTCGCCGTCCACTGGTCGAAGTGGTACGTCGCCGCCGCGGTGTCCGTGGTCAGCGTCATGCACACGGCGCTGCGGCTGGTGCAGTCGGCGGTCTACGGCCGGCGGATCGCCGCGACGCCGCCCGCCCGCGGCCCGGTATTCATCGTCGGCCATTGGCGGTCCGGCACGACGCTGCTGCACGAGCTGCTCATCCGCGACCCGCGGCACGCCTGCCCGACGACCTACGAGTGCTTCGCCCCGCACCATTTCCTCATCAGCAGCTGCTGGCTCCCGAAGTTGCTCTGGTGGCTGATGCCCAGCCGCCGGCCGATGGACAACATGGCTGCCGGCTGGGACCGGCCGCAGGAGGACGAGTTCGCCCTGGTCATGCTCGGCCAGCCGTCGCCGTACCGGCGGATCGCGTTCCCCAACCACCCTCAAGACGACGGCTCACTCGACCTCCGCGGCCTGACGCCGCGGGCGTTGCGCCAGTGGAAAGCCGCGTTCGTCCGCTTCCTGCGGGAAGTGACGGTGGTGAACCGCGGCCGGCGGCTGATCCTCAAGTCGCCGCCGCACACGTGCCGTATCCCGACGCTACTGGAGCTGTTTCCGGACGCCCGGTTCGTACACATCGTCCGCGATCCGTACGTCATCTACCCGTCCACCCTCAACCTGTGGCGGGCCCTCTACCGCGACCACGGGTTACAGCGGCCGACGTTCGCCGGGCTGGGTGAGGATGTCCTCGACACGTTCGTTGAGATGTACGACCGACTCGACGAGGGCCGCCGGCTCATTCCGCCGGGGCGGTTCCACGAACTGCGGTATGAGGATTTGCTCGCCGACCCGGTCGGCCAGCTGGAGGCCGTGTACCGGGAGCTGCACCTCGGCGACTTCGAGCCGGCCCGCGAGCACGTGGAGGCGTATCTGGCCGGCGTGCGGAACT
>DASXAN010000718.1:0-6108 GCA_036406755.1 Gemmataceae bacterium | reverse complement strand
GCTCGGCGGCGCCTCGCGGCCGAACGGTCAGGGCTTCTTGAACGCCTTGTCGTCCAACCGGTCCGGGGTCTGGTAGCCCTCGACCGTCCATTCCTCGGTCTTCTTGCCGTTGCGGGTGACGATGATCCGCGTCGGCAGCTTGATGCCGTCGAATTCGCGGTACTCGCCCAGGTCCACGTCGCGGGTCGCGTTCGGGCCGGCCTCCGGCAGCTTGAACCGCACCCGGACGAGCAACCCGGTGTCGGCGGCGAAGTAGAGTTGTGCGTCCGGCCGGCTGGGCCGGGTCACGGACACGGCCGCGGCCGGCTTGCCGCCGACGGTCGCCGCCGGCAGCGACTTGAGGGTGGCGTCCTTCCGCCGGAGCGGGAGCAGCGTGATTAAGGACCAGTCGTCCAGGTCCGTCTTGACGGAGTCGTACTCGGCACTCGCCATGTCCTGAATCACGCCGGTCATCCGCTTCCAGCCGTGGACGCCGTCGACCGCCAACACCACCGACTGCGGCTGGCCGCCGACGGTGATCGTGGCGTCGTACTTGATGCGGTCCGGCAGGGCCAGGTATGCGATCCGCCGCGTCGGCAGTTCGCCGGCCGGCTGAAAAAAGCTGCCCCGCTCGGTGCGGACGACCGCGTCGAGCCGGCGGAGGCGGATGTCGGAGCCGGCCGTCGCCGTGACGGCCCGCTCGACCACGGTTGCCGCGTCGTCCGCCCGGCCGGCGGCGGGGACGAGGGTGAGTAAGCCGATCGCCAGCAGTCCCGTCCGCATGACCCGTCCTCCGAAGGGGCAACCGCCGTTGTAGCACTCGGGCCGGCCCGCCGTCCATGCGTCATCCGCCTTGGCGGGCCGCGGCGACCAGCAGCCCGGCCGCGCGATCGATCTCATCCTCCGTTGTGAACCGGCCGACGCTCAGCCGCACCGCCCCGCGGCCGACCTCCGGCGGCACGCCCATCGCCGCCAGCACCGGCGACAACGTCACCTGACCTTCGTGGCAGGCCGAGCCGGTCGAGGCGGCGACGTCCGGAATGGCCGCGAGCAACTCGGCCCCGACCCGGCCGGCGAAGTTAATGTTAAGCGTGTTCGGCAGCCGTTCGGTCGGGTGGCCGTTGAGCGTGACCGCGTCACACAGCCCGGACCGCAGCCGGTCCCAGAGCCGATCACGGAGCGTGCGCAGCCGCTCGGTCGCCGCCGGCAGCGACTTCCGGGCCAGTTCGCACGCAGCTCCCAACCCGACGACGTAAGGCACGTTCTCAGTCCCGGCCCGCCGGCCGCCCTCGTGGCCGGCCCCGTGGATCAGGCTGTCGAGCCGGGTGCCACGGCGGACGTACAGGACGCCGACGCCTTTCGGCGCGTATAGTTTGTGTCCGGCGACGGACAGCAGATCAACGCCCAACTCCTCGACATCGACCGCGATCTTGCCGACCGACTGGGCCGCGTCGGTGTGGACGGTGACGCCGCGATCGTGGGCGATCGCCGCGATGTCCCGCACCGGCTGGAGCGTGCCGACCTCGTTGTTGGCGTGCATGACCGTCACGAGGACCGTCCGCGGCGTGATCGCCCGGCGGACGGCCTCCGGGTCCATACGGCCGGACCGATCGACCGGCAGGACGGTGACTTCGCAGCCGAGGCGGCGGAGGAAGTCGCACGGCCGCAATGTGGCCGGGTGCTCGACGGCGGTGGTGACGACGTGCGGCGGTTCGCCGCCGGGCCGCCAGCGGGCGAAGGCGACGCCCTTAATGGCGTGGTTGCTTGCCTCGCTGCCGCCGCCGGTGAAGACGATCTCGTCGGGCTGGGCGCCGAGCAACTCGGCGACCTGCAAGCGGGCTTGTTCGACGGCGGCGTGGGCGGCCTTGCCGTAGGCGTGCGCGCTGGACGGGTTGCCGAACTGCTCGCCCAGGAAGGGGAGGATGGCGGCGCGCACGGCCGGGTCGATCGGGGTGGTTGCGTTGTAGTCGAGATAGATCGGCACCATGGCGGGCATTGTATCTGGTTAGCCGCGACGCGGAGTCTTCGGAGCGGAGCGCGTAGTTAGCCCCCGGTCATTGACCGGGGGCTAAGTGCTCCGCGTCGCGGCTAACCGGCATGGTCAACCCCCGCCGATTCGTGTTACAACGACCTCATGATCGAGGTTTCCGAGGCCCAATCCGTCATTCTCCGCCACGCCCGGCCGCTACCGCCGCAACCCGTGCCGCTCGGCCCCGCTGCGCTCGGCCGTGTGCTCGCTGAGGACGTGGCCAGCGACCTCGACATGCCGCCTTACGACAAGGCGATGATGGACGGCTACGCCGTCCGCGCCGCCGACCTGACGGCCGGCCCGCGAGTGCTAGACGTCGTCGAGGAGATCACCGCCGGCCGGACGCCGACCGAGTCCGTCGGCCCAGGTCAGGCGGCGCGGATCATGACCGGGGCGCCGCTGCCGACGGGGGCGGACGCCGTTGTCATGGTCGAGCAGTGCGAGGCTATGGACGAGGCGCACGTCCGCGTCCCGAGGGCATCCGCGGGACAGAACATCCAGCCGCGGGCCCGGGAGCTGCGCCGCGGCGAGACCGTGCTGTCGGCCGGGGCCGTGCTGCGGGCCCAGGAGGTCGGCCTGCTGGCGATCGTCGGCCGCGCAAACGTGTCCGCACATCCGGCCCCGCGCGTCGCCGTCCTGGCCACCGGCGACGAGCTGGTCGAGCCGGACCAAACGCCGGGGCCGGGGCAGATCCGCAACTCGAACGGGCCGATGCTGCTGGCCCAGGTTGCCGCGGCGGGCGGGCTGCCGTACGGGCTCGGCATCGCCCGCGACGACGTCGAGGACTTGCGGCGACTCGTCGGCGAGGGGCTGAAGTCAGACGTGTTGTTGCTCTCGGGGGGCGTCTCGGCCGGCAAGCTCGATCTGGTTCCCGACGTTCTCCGTGAGTCGGGTGTGGCCGCTCACTTCCACAAGGTCCGCATGAAGCCGGGTAAGCCGCTGTTCTTCGGCACCCGCGGCGACACGCTCGTGTTCGGCCTGCCCGGCAATCCGGTCAGCTCGTTCGTCTGCTTCGAGCTGTTCGTCCGGCCGGCGCTGCGGCGGCTCCGCGGCTTCCCGGCCGGGCCGCCGGCATTCGTACCGCTGCCGCTGGCGGCGGACTCTCGCTACGCCACCGACCGGCCGACGTACCACCCAGCGAAGGTCGAACTGGCCGGCGTGGGCGAGTCAGTGCGGCCGGTGCCGTGGCACGGCTCGCCGGACCTGCGGGCGCTGACCGCGGCCGACGCGCTGGTGCTGTTCCCGGCCGGCGACAACGCCCACCGGGCCGGTGAGCCTGTGCCGGTGCTGCGGTTGCCGTGAGCCGCTTGCGGCTATGCGACGACGACACGGAGGTCGCCGTGGAATATGCACGCCCTTGCCGTCATCATGGATGTATGACGATGCCGCGCGCCGTCCGCCGAAAGCACCCCGCCGCGGTTCCCGCGCCGACTTCCCCGGTCGGGCCACGGACCGGGCTGCGGTGTCTCGGGGCGGCGCTCGTCTCGGCCGGCCTGCTGTGGCTGTGCTACTTCCCGGCCAACTGCGGCTGGCTGGCGTGGGTCGCCCTGGTGCCGTGGCTGATGCTCGTCCGGGCGGAATTGCCGACGCGCCGCCATTACCTGATCACCTACGCCTTAACTTACCCACTGGCGATTCGGCTTCGGATTCCGCTTCCCAAGAGCCGCTACTCGATCGCCTGGCTGGCCGGGCTGGCGCTCTACGTCCCGGCCCTGGCGTGGATGCGGACCGGCTACACCGAGATGGTCGTCTTCTGGCTGCTGCTCGCCCTGTACTGCTCGTGGTACTTCCCGCTGGCCCTGTGGCTGGTGCGGCGGCTCGACGCGCGGACGCGGCTGCCGCTAACCCTCACCGTCCCGCTCGTCTGGACGGCCCTGGAGTACGTCCGTGGTTGGCTCGCCGGCGGGTTCGCGTGGTACTTCCTCGGCCACACGCAGCACGACTTCCTGCCGGCCATCCAGGTCGCCGACCTCGCCGGCGTGGCCGCCGTGACGTTCCTCGTCGCCGCCGTCAACGGACTACTGGCCGAGGCGGCGGGTCAAATCCCGGCGGTACGGGCGTGGTTCAACCTGTCGGCCACGGACCTCCGGCCGGCGGTACGGTGGCAGGCGGTAGCCGTGGCAGCGGCTCTGCTGCTCACCCTGGGCTACGGCGGCTGGCGGCTGACCGAGGGCGAGTTCCCTGCCGGCCCGCGGGTCGCCCTGCTCCAGCCGAGTATCCCGCAGACGGAGCGCAACGCGGCGAGCGTGGACGAAGCCGGCGACCCACTCGCCCGGGCGTCCATCGACGAGCAGATGGCGACGCTGTCCAAACGGGCCGTCCGCGCCGCCCAGCTGCCGGACCTCGTCATCTGGCCCGAAACCACCTTCCCCTATGAGAGGAAGGAGGTCGCGCCCGGGGCACCCGACAGCAATGATCTGACCGCCTTCCGCAAGGACCTGGCGGACCGCGCGCAATTGGCCAAGGAGCAGGCCGAACTCGCCGGCACCAACGTCCTGCTCGGACTCAACACCCGCACCTACGGTGCGGACGGCAAGATTCGGCGGTACAACACGGCCCTGCTCCTGACGCGGGGCGGCGAGGTCGTCGGCCGGTACGACAAGATGCACCTCGTCCCGTTCGGCGAGTACATCCCCCTCAAGGATGAACTCCCCTTCGTGGCCAAGCTCTCTCCGTATGGCAGCTACGACTACACCCTCACGCCCGGCGAGGCCCAGACGCGATTCTCGCTGACCGTCGGCGACCGAACGTACCACTTCGGCGTCGTCATCTGCTACGAGGACGCCGACGCCCCGCTGGCCCGCGGGCTGGTCAAGCCGTCCGCCGGTCCGCCGGCCGATTTCCTGGTCAACACGTCCAACGACGGCTGGTTCATGGGCACGGCCGAACACGCCGAGCATCTGGCGATTAGCCGGTTCCGGGCCGTCGAGTGCCGGCGGGCGGTCGTCCGGGCGGTCAACGGCGGCATCTCGGCCGTCATCGACGGCAACGGCCGGGTCGTCGCGCTGCCGGCCGAGTCGTGGGCGAAGTCGCACTCGGTCACCGGCGTGGTCACGGCCGCGGTGCCGCTCGACACCCGCACCAGCCTGTACGCCCGGCTCGGCGACTGGCTGCCGTGGACGTGCTGGGGGGTGGTGCTGGTCGGCTGCTGGTGGCGGCCGAAGGCCCACCCGATTCCGTAAGTTAGCCGCACGAAGGGACCGCGCATGGCGTCCACGACGGACCTCTCCCCGGCTCGGCCGGCCCGCCGGTGGCGGTGGCTCCGCCTCGCGCTCGGACTGGCCGGCCTCGGCTACCTTGGGATTCTGGCCGTGCTCCTGGCCCTGGAAAGCCGGTTCATCTACCACCCGGCGACGGCCGCCCAGTCCTGGGTCGAATCGACCGACCCGGCCGTCCGCGACGTCTACTTCGACCTGCCGACCGGCGAGCGGGTCCACGGCTGGTGGCGGCCGCGGCCCGGGACGGATGGGGCCGTGCTCTACTGCCACGGCAACGCCGGCAACCTGAGCCACCGCGGCCCCGGCCTGCCCCGCTGGGCCGACACGTTCGACGCCTCCGTGCTCATCTTCGACTACCCCGGCTTCGGCCGCAGCACCGGCACGCCGACCGAGCGGTCGTGCTACGCCGCCGGCGAGGCCGCGTATTCCTGGCTGACCGGCGAACAGCACATCGAGCCGCGGCGTGTTGTCCTGGTGGGGGCGTCGCTCGGCGGGGCGGTGGCGACCGACCTCGCCCGCGAACACGACTGCCGGGCGCTGGTGCTCATCAAGGCGTTCACGTCGATCCCGGACATGGCGGCGCAGATGTTCCCCTGGCTGCCGGCCCGGTACTTCGTCCACCACCGGTTCGACAACCTGTCCAAGCTCCCCTACGTCCGCCGGCCGGTGTTCATCACCCACGGCACGACCGACGGCGTCATCTCATTCCGCCACGGCGAGCGGCTGTTCGCGGCGGCCAACGAGCCGAAGGAGTTCGTGCCGCTGCCCGGCAACGACCACAACGACAAGCTCCCCGACGAGCTGTTCACCCGCTTGCGGCGGTTCATCGCCAAGTGCCCGCCCGGTTGACCTATCCTCTCCGTCTTCGTTGGAGTCCCGGGG
>DASXAN010000717.1:0-2944 GCA_036406755.1 Gemmataceae bacterium | reverse complement strand
GCTGGCCAACCGCCGGATCGATCTGAAGTACAACCGTGTTGTGGACGAGGTGCTCGGTGACGACAAGCAGGGCGTGACCGGCGTCCGGCTGGCGAGCACAAAGGGGGACGAGCCGGAGACGGTGGGGGCGGCCGGGCTGTTCCTGGCAATCGGCCACACGCCGAACACCGACTTCCTCGGCGGCCAGTTGGAGCTGACGGACAAGGGCTACGTCAAGTGGACGACGCCGCAGCGGACGTACACGAGCGTCGAGGGCGTCTTCGCGGCCGGCGACGTGGCCGACGACTACTACCGCCAGGCGGTGACGGCCGCCGGGACCGGGTGCATGGCCGCCCTGGACGCGGAGCGGTGGCTGGCGGCCCGGGGCACGCACTGATCCGTCGTGATGGGCGGGCACATCAAGCCGACCTGTCAAGGCCGAAGACTTCGGCCAAATGGCCGCCGTGGTCAGGCGAATAAGTCGGCGTATGGTAAGTCGGGCCGCGGTCGCGCGACCCGGCGGGTTGCGACGGCCGGGTTGGTGAGCTAGCCTTAACCGCCCTCCCGGCCAGCCTGACCAACCCGGCCGTCTCGCCGACGGCCCCAGCCCGGGGACGCCCATGCGCCCTCTGCCCCGTCGCGTGCCGGCCTTTGCCGCCTGCCTCACCGCCCTGTCCGCCGCCATCCTGGCGGCCGACCCGAGCCCCACGGATGCCCCTCCTTCCGGCCAAGCAGTCGTGGCGACGTACGACGGTGCCCCCGCGGCGGACGCCGGCATCGCCGCCGCCCAGGCGCGGTCGGCCGAGAAACTCGCGCTCGCCGCCGAGGTCGCGGCCGGGCGGCGCAACCTGCGGGCCGCGGCCGACCGGTTCCGGGAACTGGACGGAGGTCGCCCGTGGAATTCGACGATGAGGCAGGCGTTCCCCGGCCGCACGCCGCGGGAGCGGTATGCCCGCGTGGTCATCGCGTACGCCGAGCACGCACTGCGAGGGGAGCCCGGATGCGAGGCCGCCCTCCGGCGGTTGAGGCACGAAGTGGCGCAACTCGCCGAGGCGGAAATGCCCGAAACAGTCGGCGGGTGAGTCCGACGGGGGGGGCGGGTGGCCGGCTGTTCAGGGCCGACTTCGAACAGCCGGCTCGCCCGCAGGACCGGCCAGCTCGTTGATCGCTCCGGGTGGCTTCGCCGCCAACAGGTCCATCACGTTCCGCTCGATCATCGCGGAGATGTCGCCCAGCGGCAGGTGGCCCAGGTTCGCCCTGGCGAACGGGTTTTGCAACTCGATCCCGATCTGGTCCAGCGCCATGAGCGGGTAGGCGGCCAGCATGGTGATCGGCGGGACCGTCCAGACGCACTCCAGCTTGTGCAAAAGTGCGAAAGGCAATACCAGCAAGAACAGGGCGATGAACTGGCGGATCTTGATGGCGTAGACCGGCGGTAGGGGCGTCTTGAGGATGCGCTCGCACGCACCGACGTGGTCGATCAGCGCGGCCCGTTCCTTGTCCGCCTGCAGGAAGGCGAACCGGTCCATGTGGAGCGTCTCGCAGGCCTCGCGGAGGAGGTCGGCCAGCCGCACCGCAACGAACCCCGGCATGTGGCCCGCCTTACCGATCGCGGCGGCCTCGTCGGGGCCGACCAGCGCGGCGAGTTCGGCCGGCGGGGGCTCGCACCGCAAGCTGCATCGGGCGACGTGCGGGAAGGCCGCCGCCCACCGAACGAACTGGTCCCGCCACGCCGGGTCTGCGGGGCCGTAAGACAGGGCGTCGATCACGAGGTTGCGGGACTGGTTGACGATCCCGCCCCACAGCTTGCGGGCCTCCCACCACCGGTCGTACCCGGCGTTGGTCCGCAGCACGAGGAGCACGCCGAGCACGCCGCCCGCGACCTCGAACGGGCCGACCTCCAACCCGACCTCGATCTCGAACTGCCGCTGCAAGACCCACGCGCCAACGCAAACCACCGCGGCGAACATCCCGAAGATCAGCACGTTGGGCACGACGTGGGGCGTGACCGATCCCTGCAGGGCGAACGCCTCCCGCCAAAAGCTGTCGCGGTCGCAGGTCGAAGAACTCATCCACGGACTCCTTCGCGCCCGGCGGGCTGGTCAGATCGGGGCGACGGCCCGCCGCCGACCGGCGGCTTCGGTGCCGGGGTGCCGGTACTGGGCGATCGGGACGAACTGCCCGCTTCCGGGATCATATGCGAACACCTCGCCGGTGCCGATCACGTACACCCAGCCGTGCAGATGCAGGTCGCCCCGCACCAGTCGGGACGCCACCGCCGGCAGCGTCCGCAGGTTTTCGAGCTGTACCAGGATATTCTCTTCGATGGCGGCCGTCACCAGCGGGTCGCCGGCGAGGTGGCCGTAGTTGTCGCGGACGATGCGGCGGGTCGTCTCCGCGTGGGACAGCCACGCCGCGACGGCCGGCAGCGACGCGACGGCGTCCGGGTGAAGCAGCGCCTTCACGGCCCCACAGTCGGAGTGGCCGCAGACGATGATGTCTTTGACGCCGAGGGCGGCCACGGCGAACTCGATGGTCGCCGCCTCGCCGCCGGCGGCCGCCCCGTGCGGGGGCACAATGTTGCCGGCGTTGCGGAGGATGAACAGCTCACCCGGCATTGATCGGGTGAGCAGGTTCGGGTCGATCCGCGAGTCCGAGCAGGTGATGAACAGGGCCTGCGGGCTCTGCGGCTTGTCGGCCAGCCGCTCGAAGAAGTCGCGGCGGGCCGGGTAGATGTCGCGCTGGAAGCGGCGAACGCCTTCGAGGATCTTGTGCACGGGAAACCCCTTTCCGCGGAGGTCCCGCGCGGCCGCGGGCGGACGGGGCGGGCGCGGCACGGCCGGGCCTGCCCCGCGGCGCCGCCGCGCACGCGGGCCGGGGACCGGGCCCGCCGGGCCGCGGCGCGGCAAGGCCGCGCCCCGGATCCGGTCACGGGCCGGGCCGCCGGTGGTCCAGGAGATAATCC
>DASXAN010000716.1:0-7400 GCA_036406755.1 Gemmataceae bacterium | reverse complement strand
GCTGCGGGTGGTGACCAGCTGGCGGACGCGGTTGCCCAGCGTCGCCAGGGCCGCGTTGGACCCATCGCCGCCCAGGTTGTTCGGAATGAGGCCGTACAGGTACGACTTCTTGAAGTCGCCCGCCAGCAGGTAAAGCATGTTGTCGTCGCCGAATACCACATTGTTGGCGCCCCGGGCGATCACCTGATTGAGCAGCGGGTGGTTGGAGATCGGGTCGTTCGTGTTGGCGCCGGTCTGCTTGTCGAACGTGCACCCGCAGCTGTCGAAGCTCCCGGGTTGGGTGCCGTCGAACGCCGGGAACGAGCCGAAGTTCGTGAACGGCATGTTGAACCGCCGGGTCATCATGCGGGTGTTGGCGGGGCCATACCCGGCGTCGAAGTCGTACGGGAACATCAGGGAATGGCCCAGGTCGGAGAGGTTCGGCCGGGGCGAGGCCGGGCCCGGGGCCGGCGTGCTCCAATCCGGGTAGTACGGGTCCAGCATCACGTCGGGCCGGGCCTGGGCGGCCTCCTGGCTGTACGGCGCCAGGTTGATGCGGGTGGACGGCTGCGGCGGCAGGTTAATCGGGTTGCCGTTGACGACCACGACCCGACCCGACCCGTAGCGGCCGGGGACGGCCGGCGGCACGATCCCCGTGGTCGTGGAGGGCAGGCCGGTGAACAGCTTGACCCACTCCCCGGCGGGTAGGTTGGTCAGCGGGTTCAGCACCAGGGTGCCCGTGTTCGGGTCGGTGGCGGGGGCGGTCAGAATCTTCGACAGGTTGATCTCGTGCCGGCCCAGGCCCTGGTTGGAGGCGTGCTCGCGGGTGCGCCACTCGTTCTGGTTCTGGTCGCCGATCGCCGCGACGGCGCCCTTCGAGTCCAGGACCGTCGTGACGAGGGCGGTGTTGCCGGCCACGTTCAGGTTCACCCGCCCGTCCTGGTCGAGGACCAGGAACGCGAACAGCGGCTTGTACTTCAGCCCGTTCTGCGTCTTCTGGACGGGGAAGCCGAGGTCCATCCAGAAGCTGTCGTTCTGGAGGGGCACTTGCACCTGTTGGTTGTTGACAATGACGGTCTTATACAACGGCACACCCGGCAGGTTCTTGACGTCGCCGCCGGCGTCGGCGGGCGGCGGGAAGGCCATACGGATCGGGACGATGTTGCCTCCCGAGTTCACACCGACCTTCCAACGGCTGTCCGCCGGGTCCTGGTACACGAACGCACCTTGCGCGATTTCGCTCGGCAGCAGCTGGTCGCCCGGCCGCGGCCGCAGCACCAGGTACTTCCACGCCGGGTTGTAATTGGCCGCGCCCGGCGGGGTGTTCCAGAAGATCTGACCGCCGGGGGTGGTCGGATCGACCTGGATCGCGTTCGGGTTGGATGGGTTGGTATAGGGTAGGTTCGCAGTCGGCCGGAAGAACGATTGGGTCAACAGCTTCGGCTGGTTGGTCGTCGGGTCATTCGCCTCCACCGCGGCCAGGACCATGTTGGCCCGGTCCGGGTAGGTGTACGGGGCGTTGAACCCGCCGGCGAACGGCGCCTTGTTGAGGGCCGGCTGGGCGGGATCGACGACGAACGGCTGGGCGGGGTTGGCCCGAAAGTCATTGGCGGACCGGGCCGGGTGCTCCGGGTCGCGGACGTTTTGGTCGACTTGGTACCACGTGTAATTCACGAGGTCGTAATCGGTCAGCGCGGCGTTGGCGGGGATCGCGGCCAGGGTCGGGAGGATCGGGAAGACCGGGTTACCGTTCTTATCCTTCTGCGGGAACCGAAGCGGCCCCATGCCGTTGAACGGCGTCGTGTTGGCGAAGCCGGCGTATGGGATCTTCGTCGGGTCCGCGTTCGGGTCCCACCCGGGGTTGTTCGTGCGGAGCGGATCGACCTGGAGGGTATTGGGCGCGGTCACGTAGTTCCACGCGTACATGGTCCTGGCCAGTTCGTGGCCGCGGAGTGCCGACTGGGAGCCGGCCACGTCGTCGGGGACCGGGTAGATGAGCTGGCCCAGCGCCCAGGCGAGCAGCTGCTCCGGCGGCACGTCGGCCTTGTCGGTCGGCGTCTCCCGGTAGATGCGGGACGCCGTCGCCTCCGACTCGGCGTAGAGTACGAAGCTCAGCCCGACCACCAGGAACAGGGCGAGCATGAGCACAACCACCAGCAGGATGACGCCCTGCCGGGGCGGCCCGGATGAAGCGCGGGACAGGGTCATGACACGGTCCTCCGCACAACGTCGCCCGCCGGCCGGATGAACGGCGGCCGGGGCGGGCGCGGGATTACAGGTCCTGAATGATCGTCACCTGCCGCGTCTGGTTCGACTTCTTGTCCCAGATCCGCAGCTTGATCTGCAGCGCCCGCACGCGGACCCGCAGCGGGATGTTCCTGGTCGGGTTCTTCTGCGCCAGCCCGTTGACGAAATGGTTGGCGTTCCAGTTCGCGTACGTCGGGTCGGCCAGCGAGGACGCCAGCGTCAAGTTCGGGTTCGCGATCAGCGGGTTGGGCGAACTCGCGGTCGGGGCCGGGTTCGGCACGATCGGCGGCACGCCGTAGTAGTAGTCGAACGGCGGCGGCGGCGAATACGGGTCGTTGTTGCTCGACCAGGTGTCCAGCACCCGCAGCGCCGTGGTCGGGTCCTGGGCGAACCCCGCGTTGACGCCGACCGGCAGCAGGTCGAACGGGTAGTCCGGGTTGCCGGTGCCGCCCTGGGCCGGCGGGACGCCGGCCACGAACGGCGACGGCTCCATGAAGTCCGGCGGGATCACGGGGGTGTTGTTCACGACCTGTGGCGGTACGAACTTGTCGGTGTTCGTGGCGCCGAGGCGGATCGGTTCCCACAACACCTTGACCTCGAAGTTGACGACGTCGGTCAGGAGGACATCGCCGCCGACCCGCTGGCCGAGCTTCGGGTCGGCGTACGGGTTGGCGGGGGTGCTGAGCTGGGCCTCGTTGAGGACGGTGTTGAACGGGGCCGTCTGCGGCAAGCCGAAGGTGGCCGGGGCGTTCTGCGGGGCGGCCGGAGGTTGATTCAGCGGCGGCGGGACCAAGTTCGGGTTCGTCCAGGGCGGGTTCGTGCCCGTCGTCGAGGACGTCCGGCTCATGCCCCACCGGCGAGCCGGCTCGGTCACGTCCGACGGGCTGTTGAACGCGTATCCGTAAGGCGCTTGGCCGGTCTGCCCCGTCTGACCGGTGAACCACGAGCCGATGTCCGGGAAATCCCGGTCGATCTCCCCGAGTTCGTTCAGGAACCGGGGGAACGTGCGGACCGGGTACGGCAGCGGGTATGCGTATCGGGCGGGGGTAGACGGGTCGGCCGGGCTCAACCGCCGGACGAGCGGGTCGTTCGAGTTCGGCGGGTTCGACACCCACGAGGCCGCCGTCGGGTTCGGCTCGACCAGCATCTTCTGCCGGCGGTAGAGGGTGAACAGCGGGACGGTCTGGTCACCGTTGGCGAACTGGTTGGGTTGCTGCTGCAGGAAGTAGGTCACCTCGGCCCACGTGGACGAGAGGGCCGTGTCGGCGATTGTGTAATCCGGCTTGCCCCACGGCGACATGCCGCCCGCGCCGACGGCGTCGGTGGTGAAGAACTGGTCTCGCCGGCCGCGGGCGTCGCGCACGGCCGGGTGGCCGTCCGTCAGGTTGACGGTGAACTGGAGGTACAGGGCCCTCGGGTCGGCGATCCGGTAATACTGGAGCGAGGTGTTCTCCGGGTCCACCCCTTCGTACATGTAGGCCAGCGGCTGCTTCTGCGACAGGTAGGGCGGAAGCGAGATGCGGAAGTAGCCCTGCTGCGGTGGAGTCCACGTCTGGTCGTTGAGCCGGTGGTCGGCCAGGGACGGTCCTTGGGTGAGCGGGGACATGTGGCCGCCGAAGTGTGGGCTGGCCAGGTCGGTGCGGAGGACGGTCGTCGCCGCCCGCAGCTTCTCCTGCATGTCTCCCTGCTGCTTCAGGACGCGGAACGACACCAGCCCGCTCTCGAACGCGCTGGCGATGATGTACATCATGAAGATGATCAGCGCCGACGCGACCAGCATCTCGACCAGGGTGAACCCGGCGCGGCGGCGGTTCGGTACGGTTGTCATGATTTCACCAGGGGCATTGCCACGGGGCGCGGGGGGCGCGGAGAACACCGAGACGGGATGGATTGATGCGCGGTCCATGAATTCGCTTTTCTCGATGACCTTCCCTCCGTGTCGCCCGTTCTCCGTGGTTCGTTTCCTCTCAGTACGGCAGTGGTGGGGCCACGTGGGTGACGCCCTGCCGCGTGAACACTTCGACCACGTTCTCCATCACGACGACCACCCGCTGCGTCGTCTGGTTCGTCTGGGGCGGCGCCGCCGTCTGCGTCACGCCGGCGATGGGGGTTTGCAGTTCCAGGTCCACCAGTCCGGTGGTGCTGTCGTCCACGTTGACCACTCGGTAAAAGATGCCTTGGGGGGCTAATCCGCCGCCGGCATCGACCAGGGTCGCGTCGAGGATCCACCCGCCGCGGCGGACGGCCGGCTTTGTCCCCGACCCGTAAGTCACCGTCAGTCGCTTGGTCGTCGGCGTTTGCCCCACGTTGACAGCGGGGAACTGGGCGGTGGCCGGGTACGCCGTCTCCAGCGACGGCACGTCGATCGAACGGCCGCTGTAGAGGACGACCGAGACGTCCACGTTGGTGCGGTCGGCGTTGTTCCGCCGGCGGAACAGGTAGGCCCAGGTGTACCGGCCCTGCCGCTCGATGCGGCGCGTCGTCGCCAGGGCCGGTAGCTCCGGCGTTCTCGGGTCCCCGTCGAGGTCCGGCGTGCCGTTGAAGTTGTACGACTGGTCGTCCGTCAGACTGAACAGCTTGAAGATCCGCTGCGTACTCGGCAGCAGGCTGCCGTTCTGGGGGAGCGACCCGCTGCCCAGCGGAAGCCACGGCTGAGGGATCGAATTTGCGGTAGTATCTCGCACGTACAGCGTCCGCCGCGGGATGCGCCAGAACACGTTGGTGTTACCGACCGCGACCGCCGCCGTCGGCAACCACAATTGGTGCTGGCGGGTCGGCTGCCCGCTGGCGGTGTTGGCGGCGTTGGCCGAAAACCCGATCGGGTCCACGAACACCGGGTAGCTCGGCCCGTTGGGGGCCACGCTCGGCACCGCCGGCATGGCCGAGACGAACGACGTCGGCCGGGTGTAACGGTCGTTGGGAAGATTGGTGTCGGCGACCAACGGTGAGTTGGAGTTAGAATCCGGCACCAGATTCGGCGGCGCCGGCACCAACGGGTTGGGCGGCAGGTACGACGGGTCGGTGAAGGGCGGCAGGTACGACGGGTCGTCCAGCGCGATCACGAACTGTTGGTTGGAGAACGGGTACTGTACAGTCTTCTGCGTCGCCGGTTGCGTCGTCTGGTCGGTCACAAGCCTCGTGACGGTGAACTTGTTCGCCCCGACGGTCGGGTCGTCTTCGCACGTCTGCCGCCAGAGGACACGGCCCACTGCGGCGGCGTTCGTGGCGGCCTCGGCGCACCGCTGGTCCTTCAGCGCCTGGGCCATCTGCGCCGCCCCGAGCGGGAACAGCGACAGGATGGCCATCAGCCCGATCCCCATCAGGAAGATGGCGATCAGCACTTCAACCAGGGTGACGGCCCGGCGGCGGGCGGCGGTGGTCATCGGTCGGTCACCTCATTGGCCGGACGACAGCCCGTCCTGGGTGAACCGGAACGGGTCCCAGGAGTACGGGTTCGAACTCGAATTCGGCAACAGGCCCGACGGGTCGATCGGGTGGGCCGTCACGTGCCCGGTCCGGGTGTAAACGGTGATGAGCGTGTTGTCCCCGGGCGGCAGCTGCGTCGGGTCGGTCCGGTTCGCGTCGTTATTCACGTACGGCCCCGTCGTGTTCAGCGACACGTCGCGGACCCACAGGCAGATGCGGGAGCCGAGGTTCCCCTCGTAGCCGATCACCTGCCCGGCCGGGGAAAACAAGATGTCGAACGGGCCGGTGCCGCCGGTGTTGGCCAGCGGCGGGAACATCCGGGACCAGGTCGGTGGCTGGTTCACGACATCAAAGTCAATGTCGATGGCGATGTCCTTGGGCAGTTGCAGGACCGGCTCGCCGACCACCGGCCGCGCCTTGCGGACAAACTGGTGCGACTGGGTCGTGAACGGCGTCGAAGGCAGCGGCTGGTCGAGCAGGATGAAGTAGTTGTAGAAGACGGTGTTGTTGGCTCCGACGAAGCTGTTCGGCACCGGCGGTGAGGGCAGCGGTACCATCGTGCTCGGTTGCCGCACGTCGGCAATCCGCCGCAGTGAGTACGCTGCCAGCGCCATGTCGGGGAAGGTGACCACGTCTCCCGGCTGCAGGATGGCCGTCGGAACAGTCGGATCGAACTGGACCGTGGTCACCAGCTTGATGAACTGATACGCGGTGGCCGGAGCCAAGTACGGTGCTGGGGCCGCCGTCTTATAGGGCACCGGCGGGTAATTCGGGTCGAATGGCACCTGAATGGTGCCGCCGACGGCCTCGTCCGGCACTTCGATGTAGGACACCTCGGTGACGTAGGGTAGGCCTTGGATGTGCGGCAGCCGGATGCCAACCGGCCGCTGGTCCCGCACCGCCCGCTGCTTGGCCAGGTTCAGCCAGCTCTGGAGCATGCTCGCCCCGCGGGACGACCGCTGCCGCTCCCCGAACCGCGGCGCGACGGCGACGATCAGCGTCGCCAGGGCCGTGATGATGCCGATCACGACCAGCAGCTCGATCAGCGTCACACCGCGGCGGATTCGCACGGCTCAATCCCCCCGCTGGCCGAACTGGCGCAGGCGATAGCTGTAAATGTTGTCGTTAATGCCGGTGCGGTTGAGCCTCATCCACATGAGCGCGTTCCGCGTCGGCAGGTTGCCGGCTCCCAACTCGTCCCCGAAATCGCCGTCTCGGCCCGACGACGCGACGACCGGGATCATGTACCGCAGGAGGGTCAGCCCAGTCTTGTTGTTCGCGAACGGGTCCGGCGTCGGGTCCGCGTCGAGCGGGTGGACGTACGTGGCGAACGCCGTCGCGAAAGCCGCCTGCTGGGGCGACTGGGCCAGGGTCGGGCTGTAATTCCTGAGCCTCTTGTCCGCATCCTGCGGGTCTGGCGACGGCTGGTTCTGCGAGAACTGGCCCTGCGTGTAGGGGTGAATCAGCGTCGGGTCGTTCAGCTCGTCGTTGTAATACGGGAAGGCGTAATACCGGAGCGGGTTGCCCCAGGAGTCGACGAGGTAGACGTACGACTTGCCGTTCGCGGGGTTCGTCCACGACTTCTGGGCGGTCGGCTCGATCTGTTCGAGACTGAACCCGGACATGCCCCGCCGGCTCTGACTCAGGGTCAGGGCCAGAAGCACCGACGACTCCAACGGCTGCGTGGCCGCGGAGCTGGCCGGCAGGCCCGCGAACGCCGTTTTCGCGGTCAGGTAGCCCGGCATGGG
>DASXAN010000715.1:0-8785 GCA_036406755.1 Gemmataceae bacterium | reverse complement strand
CTGGCCCGCAAGAAGATGCGCGAACAACTGCCCGACCTGTTCCCGGACCCGAGTGACGCCCCGTGACGCCGTGCGCGGCCCTCGACGACTACCTCGCCGGCGCCCTGACCGGCGACGCGGCGGCGCGGTTCGTCGCCCACCTGCCGGGCTGTGCGGACTGCCGGCGAGCTGTCGCAGAACAGGAGCGGTTAGCGGCCCTGTTGACGGCCGCGGTCGCCGCGCTGGAGCCGGTGCCGGCGGGGCTGACCGACCGCGTCCGCCGGCGGCTGCGGGCCGCACACCGTCGGCGGGTGACGGCCGCGGTGATGGCCGTCGCCGCCGCGGTGGCGGTGGCCGTCGCCCTGCTCGGCCGCACGCCGCCTCGCCCCGAGCCGTCGCCGCCGCTGGTGAAGGCACCGGCGCCGCCGGCCCCCGGGCCACCCCGGCCGGCCGAGCACGTGCGGGTGCGGTTCCCCGGCGGGAACGTGCTCGCCGTGCCGGAAAAAATGGACTCGCCGAACGTCACTTTCGTCTGGGTCTACCCGACCCTGCGGCGCCAGCCGCCGGCCGCCGAAAGGAGCGACCAATGAACTTCGCACTCCGCACCCTGCCCGCCGTCCTGCTCACCGGACTGCTGGCCGCACCGGCCGCGGCGCAGCCGGAGCCGCCGCCGATGGGAGTTGGCAGCCCGCAGCCCGCGCAGCGCGACCTGCAGGTGTTCCCCCTCAGGAACGCCGACGCGGCGGAGGTGGCCCGGCTGCTGAGCAACCTGTTCAGCGGCTCCCGCGGGCTGCCCACTCGCATCATCTCCGACTCGGCCACGAACTCGCTGCTCGTCCAGGGGACGGCCGCAGAGATCGCCCAGATTAGGGAGGTGCTCCCCAAGGTGGACGTGGCGCGGGCGGACGATACCAACAAGATGAGCGTCTTTCAGCTGCGGAACACCGTGCCGGACCAGGCGCTCGAGAAGGCGCTGCGGCTGTTTATCACCGATCGGAACAAGGTGTCCGTGGACTGGCAGCGGAAGACGGTGATCGTCTACGCCGACAAGAAGACGACGGCGGACGTGGAGGCGCTGCTCACCCGCCTGGAGGCCCAGGCGGGCGGCTCGACGGCCGGGGACCTCCAGGTGCGGGTCGTGTGGCTGACGAGCGGCCCGGGCAGCGAGGACGGCGCGCCGCTGCCGGACGACTTCAAAGAGGTCGAGGCGGGGTTGGCGAAGCTGGGCATTGCCAAGCCGCGGCTGGCCGCCCAGGCGGCGGTGAATGCCGCCCCGAACGCCGAGTTCCAGGCGACCGGGCTGGCCGGGTCCGCCACGCAGTTCTCGATGACGGGCCGGGTCAGCGAGAAGAAGGACGGGCCGACGTTGCAGATCGAAATCCGGGCCACGCGGCAGCAGCCGGCCGCCCAGGAACTCGGCAGCGTCCACACGGAGATCGCCGCCCCGCTGGGCCACTACGTGGTGCTGGGCGTGGCGCCGACGCTCGGGGGGACGTCGGTGTTCGTCGTCCAGGTGACGCGGCCGGAGGCGGGCAAGGCGGCGAGGCCGTGACGGGCCGATGGTCGCCCCTCCCCGGGGTGGCCGGGGCTGAGTCCTCGAAGCCCCGGGCCTTTGGCAGACGGTCGGGAACAGGTCCCCGGCCGCGAGCACCGTCGTGTCGTTGACCCGGCCGGCCGGGGCGCGCCCCGGCCAGCGGACGACGAATGGCTCGCGGATGACGACGACTCACGCCCCTGTGTCGATCCACGCCATCAGCCCGCGGCACACGGCGAACACGACCGCGAAGTGCAAAACGGCGAGGAGCAAGAGGGCCAGGGTGCCGTATGGCCGCACCCGCCGGCCGCGGAACCGCAGCCACCCCGCCCAGACCGCGAGCAGAAGCGCCGAGGCCCAGATCGTGAATACTATTGCTGCCCCGATCAGCACGCCGGCGAGCCAGTCAACCGAGTGCCGGTCCGCCTTCGCGACCGTTAGCCAGGGTATGATCAAGCCGACTGGCGCCGCGAGCAGCGCGGACGCCAGTATGACGAGGCCCCCTGCCCCGATGACAGCCAGGGCCGCCGCTCCGTTCGGCGTTGTTCCGGGGACCAATTCCAGGTCACGGTCCCATTGTTGCGGGTCGGTGGTCAGCGTGACGCGGGTGAGCCGTTCGGTATTCCGGAAACCATAGTAGTACGAAAGCGAGTCCTGCGCGCTGGCCGCGAATGCCTGAAGGACACCTTGCGGGACGACGGACCCGTCAACGTATTGGCAGGCCAGCTCCGGCAGGTTGCAGTCGGCGGCCGGCTTGACCAAGCCGCGGACGAAAACGACCGTGCGGACACGATTCGTGTACGCCCGCGTCGGCCGCAGCGGGAACCAAGCCGTCGGCGAGGGGAAGTGCACCTTCAGGCCGGTCGCCGTAACCGGCCCATCCCGCCGGGCCACCCACCCGCAGACGAACGCATACCCGCCACCGAAGTACGGGTCGAGCGAGGACAGGTCCGCGGCGGCACGATTCACCCCCTGGGTGTCGAGGTATTGCTCGATCGCGGCCCGCGACTCGGCCGAAACGACGGTCACGACCATGCCGAGTTTCTCAACGCGCGACTCTTCGGCAGCCGGACGTGTTTCGGCGTGACAACCGGGCATGAACACCGGGCAAAGCAGTCCGCCCGAGTCCCAGACAGCTGTCATGTCGATCACGTTTTGCAGTATCCGGTTCGCCCGGGCTGCCAGCGGCAGGTAGTACGGGACCACCGGAAACTCGTCGATCGGCTCGGCCCCGACCGCGGTCGCCGTCGCCCGCACCGGCACCACCCACACGCTCGCGTCGGCGGTCGGGTCGGTCCGCACGGCGAGATACAAGGTTTCGACGCCGTCGGCCCACTCGATCAGCGCCCGCTGCTCGTGTTCCGGCACGATACGGCCGTCGCGAAACCACTTGCACCCGTCCGCACGGGCGAGCGGCACGCTCACGAACAGGACGACCAAGGTGGCGCGAAATACTCCGGTCATTCCGAGAACCCGAAAGCTAATTCTTCCGCCCGGCAAGTCACCGCTTCTGGCGATTGGGTGCCGACGTGCCTTGGCGGTAGCCGCACGTCCGCCTCTTGGGACGATTGTCGTGGAAGACCATCATGGCCCACCCCGGTCGGCCGCGGCAGCTCGTCCGACCTTCCCGCGTTGTTCGCGCGGCCGCAACCGTATCTCCAGGCGGCATCCGACGGCGCTCGCGTACTTGCGCAGCGTGGCCACCGAAGGCGAGTGCCGCCGGCTGCCGCCGCCCGCCTCCAGCCGCGCCACGGCCGGCGTCTTCGTGCCCATCCGCGTCGCGACCTCCGCCTGCGTCAGTCCGGCCTGCCGCCGCGCCCGGAGCAACTCGTCCAGCAAGGCGAACTCCTCCGCCTGGGCGTCGTACTCCGCCTTGACGGCCGGCCGCTTGAGCATCTTCCTGACCAACGCCTTATGAGTCATCACGGGCTTGTACCTCCCTCATCCGTTTGCGAGCGACCTTCAAGTCCTTGGGAGGCGTCTTCGCCGACTTCTTCGCGAAGGCGTGGAGCATCATGATCCGCCGGCTCGGCCGGATGCAAAAGAACACCCGGCCAATCCCTTCCTTGCCCTTCATGCGTAGCTCAAAGAGGCCCTGGCCCATCGCCCGCGTGTGGGGCATGCCCAGGTCCGGGCCGAAGGCGAGCATGCGCTCGGTCAGGTGGACGTACCGGGCCTGGAGTCCGGGCGGCAATGCCAGGAGCGCCTCCTGCACGCCGTCGTAGTAGACGATCTCCCAGTCCATGGGTCGATGTTAACAAATCCGTTAACATGCGTCCATGCGAAACTCGCCTGACAGGCGGATCCGACGTCGCTCAGCTAGTGACAACACGAAAGCGATGGCCGCAGATGGTACACAACGGTCCATAGCTCTCGAAGTCCACGCCCGATTGGTTCCGACAAATCGGGCACATGATGCTACGTAACTGGCCGTGTTCGGTGTACATTTCCTGCGCAGTGCCCCACAGGGCGTCGAACTCCTTTCGCGTCTGCGAGATCACGTTCGGATCATCCGAGACGGCGAACAGTTCATAGTTGTGCGCGAGGGCACTTTTCGTCCAGTTCACTGAGCCGAAGGCGACCATCTTGTCCGTTACTGCAAACTTGTGGTGCATGTTCTGGTACTTGCCAGAGGTTTGCCCGAGGGTCCTCACTTCCAGAGGTCCGTACTTGCCTGCCTCAAGCAGCCTCAGCAGAGGTTGAGCAACTACTACCTCAGTCTCATTGGGACCGGAGGGTCGCAAGAAGTCGGAACTATTGAGCAGCAGCAACGGCACACGCCGCTGCTGTTGCCGTCGAATGAGTTCGTCCACCAAGAGCTGATGGGTAAGATAGGCGACCGCAATGCGGACTTCTCCCGCCGTGTCGGCAAGGAGGGAACGCAGAATGCCAAGAGCCTTGGCGGCAGCTTCACTTCCGGGGCGCAGGAAAAGCAACTGCACGATACCCGAGCCTCCCACCAGTAAGCAAACCGGTGCCTAATTCCTATTAGACGGTATCTCGATGCCGCAAGGGCTGCGGAAGCGAGATGCAGTCCATGCCGACGGCGACGCGGCCTCCACCCCGTTCTGCCCACCGGCGACGGCCGGCATTCCGCCTAACCATCAGCCGTCGCCCCGCCGGAATCGGCTCATATCGACATCGAAGAAGCCGTTGTTTCGGCTGTCCGCTCACGGGTAAAACGCCCGAATCGCATCCGCCGTCAGCGGGCACGCGCGGGCCGCCGCGTCGATCGCGTCCGCCCCACCCGTGAACCGCGCCCACAGGTGGTACGATCCCACCGCCTCGAACGCCGCGTCCAGCGACCCCAGCATCGGCAGGTACTCCGCCAGGTCCGGCCGGATGTTCTCCACCAGCCCCCACGGCGGCAACAAGCCCTTCGCCTCCATTCGCCGCAGCAGGTCGTACGTCGCCCCCGGCTCCCACCGGCCGGCCATCAGGATGTAGTGCGGGTGGATCACGTCGGCCGTCGGCTTGCGGGTGCCGTTGGACACGTACCCCCGCCCGCCCAGGGCCTCGCCCGCCGACAGGCCGAACACCCCGACCTTCGCCGCGGCACTGTCCGGCTCGTGCGCCGGGAACCACGCCCGCTGCTCCGCCAGGAGCGCCAGCCGGGCCGCCCGCCAGTCGGCCCCGGCCAGGGCGGCCGGCCGGGCCTGGTCGAACTGCGGGTAGAACAGGCTCTGGATCTCGCCGATGAAGCCGACGCCGTTGTGCACCACCCCGCCGGGGGCCATCTTGAGCGGGGCGCCGGCCCCCAGGGCCATCCGCTCCGTCAGCAGCACCAGGGCCGCCTCGCCGCCCCAGCCGTTCCAGGCGCCCCGCAGCGGCGTGTGGCCGTCCTGGCGGAACCCGTGCAGGACCCAGCCGTCCGGGGTCCGCAGATGGTCGAACCGCAACGCCCGCACTTCCCGCTCCAGTTGGGCCAGCATCGGGCCGTCGCCCAGGATTTGCGATGCCAGGATCGTGCCGTGGTAGTACAGGCTCGTGTCGATGGTGCTGAACTCGGTGCCGGGGTGAACGGCGTAGTGGCCGGCCGCGTCGTGGCTGACGTAGTGCGGCAGCCAGCCGTCGGCCCGCGGCAGGGTGGAGACGGTGTGGTGGATGGCGTGCAGTGCAGCCTCGGCAAACTGCCGATCGACGACGCCACGGGTCCAGGCGGCGGCCGTGGCCAGGGTGAACAGGCCGGTGGCGGGCAGCGCCTCAAACCGGCCGGTCGGCCAGTGGGCCCGGTTCTTGACGATGCCGGCCCGCGGGTCGTAGCAGCGGGACAGCTTGGCGTAGCTGATCAGGAACACCCGGTCCGGGAACGGCATCGGCGGGAACTCGAGCCGCAGGGCCAGCCGGTCCACCGCCACCTCGGCGTCTGGCCCGGCGACCCAGTTGAGGAACTTGGCCGCCCGCAACTGCCCCGGTGGGCAGTCCACGGTGTATTCGCGGTCGGCCCCGGCGGTGTCGATCGTCTCCCGCCAGGACCACAGGACGTGTCGATCCGCCGCCTGGATTTCCAGAGCGAACGGGCCATGGCCGTTGACGCGGACGGACACGCCGGTACACCGCGGCTGCCTATCGGCGGCGATCCACGGCGGGTAGCAGCGGGTGAAGTCCAGGGTGGCGTCGGCGTCGCGGGCCAGCCCGGCGAGGCTGTGCCACAGGCCCGCCGACCCGCCCCCGCGGAGGTCGGCGCACGCCCGGCCGTCCCGCCAGACGAGCTTGTCCCGGCCCGGCCCCAGCGGGCCGAAGTCGGTGCCGAGGTGGGTCACCCACTCCAACTGGCCGGCCGGCCGGTGGTCCCGCGGGTTGGCGTCGAACGGCACGAAGTACTCGGCGACCGGCTGGACCGCCCGGATCGGGGCGTCTCCCGCCCGGGCGGATTGAACCACCGACGCACACAGATGAATGCAGATGAATACCCTAAGAACTGACATCGGCCTGGGCATGGCGGGCTCTCGTACTGACGCGCATCCTCCGGCGTGGTGGCGGGGCGGGTGCGGCGATTCGGCGGGGTTACTGCTAGTGGATATCTTACCGGCCCGGCGCCTCGACCGTCACGGCCAGAACGACCGGTGCCGTCCCGTCCGGGCCCTTGACCAGCTCGACCTCGCGGATTGTGACGTCCGGCCGCTTGGGGTTGACCGTCACCGCCCGCACCTGCCGGCCGCCCAGGTCGAAGGCGAACTTCGACTCCGGCACGTCGATCCGGCGGACGTAGTCGGCCAGGTGGACGCCGTTGAGCAGCGGGTGGTCCTCGGTCGTACCGTCCTGGTAGTGCAGCCGGACGATCAGCGATACCGACCCCTTCGCGCCGCCGGGCCAGCCCCAGCCGCTGACGCCGCCGAGCAGGTGCACCGCCTTCGCCGGGGCGTTGCACGGCAGGCTGACAGACTTCGGCATCTTCGGCGGCTGGGCGCCGCTCGGGCCGTACATCAGCACCGCGTTCGGCACCCGTCCGCCCTGCTGGTCCACGAGCACGAACGGCACGCCGTCAACCGTCTTCGGCCCCCAGTCGGCGAACACCAGCCGCTCGGCCGGGGCGTCCCCGGCGTGGAACAGGCCGCGGGTGCTGACGGCTGTGGCCGCCTTCGCCAGCGGCAGCGGCAGGTACTTGCCACGGTGCGTCAGGAACTCCAGCAGGTTGACGACGTCGGCCTCGGACAGCTGCTTTTCGAACCCGTCCGGCATGAGCGACTTCGGGGACGCGTCCAGGGCGTCGATGTCCGCCCGCAGAACGGTGTGGGTGTGACCCTCGGCGTCGAGGACGTCCACGGCCGTCTGCGTCTCCGCCGCCAGCAGACCGGCCAGCGACCGGCCGGCCTTGGTCGTCAGGTTGTACTGGCGGAAGTTGCCCTCGACGCTGCGGCTGGGGTCCAGGATGTCGGTCAGCAGATGGTCCTTCGGGTGGACGGCCATGCCCGTCAAGTCGGGGCCGACCTTGCCGCCCTCGCCCGAATGAGTGTGGCACTTGCCGCAATTGGCGGCGAACACCTTCTTGCCGGCTTCGGCGTCGCCGGCCTTCCTCGTCAGCGGCATCATCTGCTGCACGACTCTTTCGCGGTCCGGGTCGGGCAGGTCGCCGCGGCGGCCGAGGATGTTGCGGGTGCGGTTGGCGACCCGACGGTCCGGGTGGGACAAGAGCGCCTGCCGCTGCTCCAGCGACAGGTCGGTCAGGCGGACGGTGCCGTGCTGGGCCGCGTCGAGCACGGCGGCGATGCCGTCGGTCCGGCCGAGCAACGCCTGGAACGCGGCTGGGCGGGTCGTTGGGGTCAGCGCCGGCAGCAGGTCGAGGATTGCACTGACGGACTCTTTCGACTCGCTGCGGCCGACGGCGGCGAGGATGCCGCCGGCCAGTTCCGGCGGCGCCTGCGGCGTGACCAGAGCGAGCAGGTGGCGGGCGGCGTCGGCGTCGCCGCGGCGGAAGTCGATCAGCTGCGAGGCGGCGGCGACCCGGTCCGCGACGGCCGCCTTCTCGTCGCGGGCCTGGGCCAGGAACGTCGCCCCGACCTCGACGGCGAACTTGTCCAGCGCCTTGTTGCCCCACCGCGACGTCAGGGTGACGAGCCGGCCGCGACCGGCCGGGGACAACCTTGGCAACCAGTCGGCGAGCGTCTGCTCGGTGTCCGCGGCCAGCGTCGGGCTTTTGCCGGCCGGCCAGCCGCGGGCCATGCCGACCAGGGCCGCCGCGGCCAGCGGTTCCGGGGCCTTGGCCAACTGGCCGAGGATTGTACCGACCGTCGCAACCGGCCCGCCGCGGGCGTAGTGCTCGGCGACCCGCTCGACCAGCGGCGCGGCCGCGGTCGGCGGGGCCGTCCGCTCGGAGCCGAGCGCCCACAGGAAGGCGAAGTCGTGAGCGGCAGCGGCGCAAGTGGCGGCGTCGGTCAGCCAGCGGTCGGCGAGCAGGTCTCCGGACCCGAGCGCCGCGGCGATCTCGTTGGCGGCCACCGGCGACGCCGGCATTTCGGCCAGGGCCAGAAGCGTCGCCAGCCGCACCTGGGCGTCCGGGTCGGCGAGCATTCGGGCGGTGACAATGTGCTGGATCGAGTCGTGTGTGCGCGGCAAAACGAGGACGGCATTGCGGCGGACTCCCGCCGACTTGTGGGTCAACGCATGAACGGCGGCGTCGGTCGCCTCGGGGTGGGTGCCGTCGAGCGCCCCGAGGCCGTGCATCGTCCAGAGGGCGTGAATGACGCCGGCGTTCAGCCCGACCGCATCCACCGACCGGTCGCCCGCCAGGAATGCCAGCGCCGGCAACACGTCGAGTTGGCCCCGCTCCAC
>DASXAN010000714.1:0-5456 GCA_036406755.1 Gemmataceae bacterium | reverse complement strand
ACATTGTGGGCCATCTTGGGACACTTCAGGTCGGGCGCTGACACCGGACCGCGAAACATCTCTTTTTGATGCGACAAAACGCGACTTTCCGCGACACTGCCCGGGCGATGGCCCCGCTGCCGTGGGACAGGAGTTCGGATGGTGGGAACGCTGGGCATGACAGCGCACTCCGGACGCAACTGACTTCTCCTGTCGAGAAGTCAGGCCGATCAAGTATAGTGTATAAAATTACAGTTACAAGAAACGCTTGCCCCAAGACCGCGAGGGGATCGGTGTCCGTGCGGGTGCCCGGGTTAGAAGTCGCCGACCGGCTCGCCGCCATTGCGGGTGCCCAAGGCCCGCCAGGTGGCTTGCGGTATAGAGTTGGTCACGAACCGGACCGACCCGTCCATGAACAGGGTATTGACGCCGCCGGCGTGGTAGCTGCGCGCCGTCACAGCCCCGTGATTGACAGTCGTGCCGCCGATCCAGTCCACGTCGTAGGTCTGGCCGTCGGCCGGGTTGACGTATTGGACGGCCGTGTTCGGCGGGAGGACGAACGTCAATCCTGTGTACTGCAAAAGCCCTTCGGCCCAGCTGACACGTGCGCCTGCCGCCCTGAACGTCCCGCTCAGGGCAAGCACGTCGGCGGCTGTAGCGGGCGGCGGCGCGGCCAGCGCAAGATTGGTTGCGTGATCCAAGAGCGGACCGAGTGCCTTGACCTCGGTGAACCCGACGGTCGTGCTGGTCCCGTCGGTGATGTCCAGCAGCTTCATTCCCCGCTGGCTCGGCCAGGCGACGCCCGGGAAGGCACCGTTCCCGAACTGAGCCGTGTTCCAGTTGAAGACGAACCAGTCGCCTGATGCGGCCCCATAGGTGGTCGGGTAGGTGGGCGGTGCAAGTGTGCTCAGCTGGTCGTTCGGGTCGCTGGGGCAGAAGTAGACCGCGATCCGCTGGCCGACCACGGCCGGCTGACTGGCCGCCGAGATGTTGAGGTCCACCTGCTGGTACAGGTTCGCCTGCTCGACGAAGGGTAGGATGCGGGCATGCACCGAGTACGGCACGCCGGAGAAATTCGGCGATTGCTTCGTTACCCACGACCCGTTGGGCGGCAGGCAGCCGTTGGCCGTCTCGCAGTTGTGGACCGCCAGCCCGATCTGCTTGAGGTTGTTCTGGCACTTCGTGCGCGCCGCCGCCTCGCGGACCTTCTGCACCGCCGGGAGTAGGAGGCCAATCAGGATCGCGATGATTGCGACCACCACCAAGAGCTCAATCAGGCTGAACGCCGGGCGGCGGGCAAGGTACACGACAGAGACTCCGGCAAGCGACCATCGCATCGTACCAGCGGGTCGGTTCGGGTGACAGCGGTATTGCATCGAGAGTCCGTCCCGCCATCGTTCTTTGCTAAACAGCAGAGTCGCTGGCCGGAAAACAAATGCTTGGCAGTTCGCCCAGCGCACAACCCGCACCACCCGCAGCCTTGAACGGCCGGCCGGCGGCCGGTAAAGTGGGGAGAGCCGAATCCGACTGCCGCCTCCCCGTCCCGGCCCGCCTCCGCCCGGCCGGCCCGAACGCTCCCGCCGACCCCGGCGGACACCCGACCCGACCGAGCCGCACCCGCCATGCTCCGCCGGCTGTTCCTGATCCTTCGCCACTGGACGCTGTCGCTGCGCCACGCCGTCACCGCCCTCCGTCACGGGCTGGCGGAGTGGTTCCACATCCTCACCAGCCCCGTCCGCGCGTTCCGCCCGCGCGCGTGGCTCCGCGGGCTGGGCAGCGGCGTGATGGAGCTGCTCGTCCTGGCCCGGCTCGCCCGGCCGCGGGGGCTCGGCTCGGAGCTCGTCACCGGCGGGTGGGAGGTCATGGGCCTCGTCCGCGGGACGGTCGCCGCGGTCGTCGCCACCGTCGTCGGCCTGTTCTGGATCATCGTCTGGCTGCCGCTGTGGCTGGCCCGGGCGTGCTACCACTGGCCGGTCTGGACGTGGCACTTCCTCCGCACCCGCACCCGGCGGCAGCTGGTCTACGTGCTGACGGCGTCCGTCTTCATCGTCGGCACGGCGACGGCCGTGCCGACCTACCTGTTCCTGGAGCACCGGCGGACCAACCGGATCAACATCCTGCAGCAGCAGTACGAGTACTACATGGTCGGCAGCGACGTCGGCAAGCTAGAGGAGGTGCTGGCCAAGCTGGTCGCCGAGAAGCCCGACGACGCCGGCCTGGCCCGGCGGCTGGAGATGGTCCGGGCCCACGAGGCCCCGGTCAGCGAGCCGAAGCTGGTCCGGTTCTTCATGCGGCACCACATGGCCGGCGGGCGGGTGGACGAGTCGGTCCGGGAGGCGAACAAGCTCTTGGAGAGCCTGCCGAACGACTGGGAGGCGCGGTGCTACCTGGCCCGGGCGGCCCTGGCCCGCGGCGACCGGGCCGGGGCGAAAAAGCAGCTGGCCACCCTGCCGCGGGCCGAGGACGCGGATTCGCTGCCGCCGTACGTCGCCCACGACGCCTTCTTCCTGTTCCGAGAGCTCGGCGACAAGGAGCGGGAGGACGACGTGGTGGACTTCATCACCCTCAGGGTCTTGCCGGACCTGCGGAGCAAGGGGATGCGGCAGCTGCCGACGATGTACAAGCTGTTCCTGATCCGGTGCTATTACGTGGCCCTGACGCAGATCGAGAAGCGGCCGCGGCTGACGAGCTACTGGGAGTCGGTGCAACTGGCCTGCAAGTCGATCATGGAGGACCCGACCACGGACGTCCCGACCCTGGTGACGGTCGGCGACGCCCAGGACAACAACCTGCGGTGCCTGAACGAGTTTCGGCAGCGGCAGCTGGTGTCCGACGTCGAGTTCAACGCCATGGGCCGCGACCTGCTCGGCCTGCAGAAGGCACTGTGGGACGACGTGATCCGCCGCGAGCCGAAGACCGCCCGGGCCTACATCGGCCTGGCCGAGTACCACTTCATCCTCCGCCAGCCGCAGCAGGCCGAGCAGGCGGCGGCCCGCGGGCTGGAGGCGTGCGGCAAGGACCAGAACCTGGTGGCGTACACCGGCGACCTGCTCCGCCGGATCGACCCGCCGCGGGCGCTGGCGTTCCTCGAGACGACCCTGCGGGAGGAGGACCTGACGCCGAAGATGCTCTACGTGTTCGAGCAGGTGGCGTACCAGGCCAGCCGGCGTGACAAGGCCCTGGCCGCCTGCCGCAAGGCGCTGGAGAAGGACCCGAAGCAGGACTGGGCCCGGCGGCGGGAGGCGGCCATCTGCCTGGAGCTGGGCCGGCCGACCGAGGCGGCGGCCGCGCTGCGGCCGATCAAGGACGAGTTGGCCAAGTCCCCGGAGGACTGCGCCAACTACGTCCGGGCGCTGTGCGAGTGCGGGGCGTACCCGCTGGCCGAGGAGTTTCTGGAGAAGGTGTCGGCGGCCAACTGCCCGGTGGACGTGCTGTTGAAGGCGGCGGGGGGCTTGCAGGCGTCCGGCCGGCACGCCGAGGCCGTCCGCTGGGCCCGGCGGGCGCTGGACGTGGACAAGCTCAACGTCAAGGCGCTGCGGATCGAGGCTGACAGCACCCGCATCCTGGCCGACAAGGGCGAGGCCGGGTGGGACGTGGACCTGGCCCGGGACGCGCTGCGGTCGTACCGGGCGGTCCTGCGGATCGAGCCGGACGACCTGAAGACGGTCAACAACATCGCCTGGCTGGAGCTGAAGGCGCTGCACCTGCCGCGGGAGGCGTACGAGTCGGCGGCCCCGCTGCGGGCCGCCCAGGACCGGGTCGGCCTGCCGGCCGAGTTCCACGAGACGCTCGGGGCGGTGTACATCGGGGTCGGCCAGTACGACGCGGCGGTCAAGGTGCTCCGGCAGGCGGTGGACACCGCCGGGCCGCGGGTGAGCTTCTATGCCCACCTGGCCCTGGCCTTCCACGGGTTGAAGCAGCCGAACCAGGCCGAGCACTACCTGAGTGAGGCGTTCAAGTTGCCGCACACGCCGCGGGAGCTGGCCGAGTTGCGCGAGGCGGCTCGCACCATCAACGGGCAGTGATCCCGTCTTTCTCCCTCTCCCCTCTGGGGAGAGGGGAGAACTGTCAAGCATCCAACAGCAGCAGCCGCGGGTCTTCCAGCATCTGGGCGATCCGGCGGGTGAACCGGGCCCCGTCGGCCCCGTCGATCACCCGGTGGTCGTAGCTGAGCGACAGCGGCAGCATCAGCCGCGGCATCACCTGCCCGTCCCGCACGGCCGGCTCCAGCCGCGACCGCGACAGGCCGAGAATGGCCACCTCCGGCCAGTTGACGATCGGCGTGAACGCCGTCCCGCCGATGCCGCCCAGGTTGGTGATGGTGAACGTCCCGCCCTTCATGTCGTCGATCGGCAGCTTCCGCTGGCGGGCCTTCTCGGCGAGTTCCGCGACCTCCGCGGCCAGCTCGCGGATGCTCTTCTTGTCCACGTCGCGGATCACCGGCACGAGCAGGCCGCGGTCGGTGTCCACGGCCACGCCGATGTGGTAGTAGCCCTTCTTAATCAGCCGGCCGCCGGCCGCGTCGAGGCTGGCGTTGAAATGCGGGAACTCCTTCAGCGCGACGGCCACCGCCTTGAGCGCGAACGCGGTGACGGTCAGCTTCGGGCCGCTGCCCTCCTGCGACTTGCGGAACGTCTCCAGGTCGGTGACGTCGGCCAAGTCGTGCTGGGTGACGTGCGCCACCTGTGACCAGGCGACGGTCATCTGCTCGGCCGTCTTGCGGCGGACCAGCTCCAGCGGCTGGGCCTCGACCGGGCCCCACTTGCCGAAGTCGGGCAGCGGCGGGGCGGCCAAGTTAGCCCCCCGTGACTCACGGGGGGCTAATTGTTTCGAGAAGGCGATGACGTCGTCCTGGGTGACGCGGCCGCGGGGGCCGGTGCCGGGCACCTGGCCGAGGTCCACGCCGAGCTTGCGGGCCAGCCGGCGGGTGGCCGGCCCGGCCGGGATGAGCCCGGCGCCGTCGCCGGTCCGCGGGCCGTCGTGCTCGCCGTTGCGGCCGTTGCCGCCGACGGCCGGCTTGTGGGACACGGCCGCGGCCGTCTTGCGGGCGTGGTCCACGGCGTCGGTCGCGCCGCCGTCGATCGCCTTGGCCGCCGCCGGCGACTCGCCCTCCGGCACCTCGGGGGCCTCCGCCTTGGCCTCGGCCTTGTCCTTCTTCTTGCCCTTGTCCGCGGCCGGCTGGCCGTCCCCGCCCTCGGCCCGGGCGAGTACCTGCCCGACCTTGACCGTGTCGCCCTTCTTGACGAGCACTTCGGTCACCTTGCCGCCGGCCTCGGCCGGCACCTCGACGGTACTCTTCTCGGCCTCGACGACGACGACGGTGTCGCCCGGCTTGAGCGTGTCGCCGGCCTTGACCCGGACCTCGGAGACGACGCCCTCGCTGATGCTCTCGCTCAGCGCGGGGAGTTTGATTTCGACTGGCATCGCCTGCTCCGACTGATTCCCGGTTAGCCGCGACGCGGAGTCCGCGGAGCGGA
>DASXAN010000713.1:0-3013 GCA_036406755.1 Gemmataceae bacterium | reverse complement strand
CGTCCTGGCGTGAGCCGTCACGCCAGGACGGCCCGGACCACTTCGCCGTGCACGTCGGTCAGCCGCATGTCCCGGCCGCCGGTGCGGAAGGTCAGCCGCTTGTGGTCGATGCCGAGCAGGTGCAGCATGGTCGCGTGGAGGTCGTGGACCTCCACCCGCCCCTGCACCACCTTGTACCCCCACTCGTCCGTCGCCCCGTACGCGAACCCGCCCTTGACGCCGCCGCCGGCCAGCCAGACCGTGAACCCGAACGGGTTGTGGTCCCGGCCGTCGGCCCCTTGCGCGAACGGCGTCCGCCCGAATTCGCCGGCCCACACGACCAGCGTTGAGGCGAGCAGGCCGCGGGCCTTCAGGTCGGCCAAGAGGCCGGCGATCGGCTGGTCCACGGCCCGGCAGTTCCGCTCGTGCCCGGACTTGAGCTGGCCGTGCTGGTCCCACCGGTCGGCCCCGCCGCCGACCGGCGGGCAGGTCAGCTCGACGAACCGCACGCACCGCTCCACCAGCCGCCGGGCCAGCAGGCATTGGCGGGCGAAGATCCGCGTCGGCTCGTTGGCCGAGTCCAGGCCGTAGAGTTTCGTCGTCGCCGCACTCTCGCCGGCCAGGTCCATCAACTCCGGCACGGCCGCCTGCATGCGGAACGCCGTCTCGTAGTTGGCGATGGCCGACTCGATCGCGTCGTCGGCCCCGGCCCGGTCGGCGGCGGCCCGGTCGAGCTTCGCGGCCAGGTCGAGCTTGCCCCGCTGCACGGCAACCGACGGCTCGGCCGGCCGGACGTTGGCCACCGGCGGGTCGGCCGGGCGGAACACCGACCCCTGGTGCGCCGCCGGCAGGAAGCCGCTGCCGAAGTTCTCCAGGCCGCCGGGCGGGATCAGCCCGCCGTTGAGGACGACGAACGCCGGCAGGTCCTTCGACCCGCTGCCCAGCCCGTACCCGAACCACGCCCCCATGCTCGGCCGGCCGGCCACGCCGCTGCCGGTGTGCAGGAAGTAGTTGGCGCTGGTGTGCTCGGGGAACTTCGCCACCACCGACCGGACGACGCACAACTCGTCGGCGCAGGTGGCGACGTGCGGGAACAGGTCGCTGACCGGCAGGCCGCTCTGACCGTATTGCTTGAACCTCCACGGCGAGGCCAGGACGGTGCCGACGTTGTCGAACTGGGTCGGCTCGACCTTGAAGACGGTGTGCGGGTCGCGGCCGTGGTACTTGTCCAAGAGCGGCTTGGGGTCGAACGTGTCCACCTGCGACGGTCCGCCGTCCATATACAGGAAGATCACGCTGCGGGCCTTCGCCGGGTGGTGCAGGGCGGCGCGGGCGTCGTCGGCCAGCAGCGCGGCGAACGCGGTGGCGCCGAACCCGTTGGCGCAGCGCAGCAGCATGTCGCGGCGGGTGAGCGGCGGCGGCTGGCGGTGGCGGCAGGGCATTGGAAACCTCTGCCGCTTGCGGCTATGCGGGCGATCGCCCGCATAGCCGCAAGCGGCTACCGGAGAAAAATGAACTCCTTCACGTTCACCAGCGCGTGCGCCAGGTCGGCCCACGGCCGCGGGTCGTCCCCGGACGCACCGTACCGCCCGGCCTGCGCCGCCAGGAACTCCAGACAGTCCCGCACCTCCGCGTCTGCCGCCCGCCGGCCGAACGCCTGCCGGATCATGCCCGCGACCCGGTCCGCCGGCGGCACGCCGGCCGCCCGCGCCCGGTGGCCCCACGCTTCGGCCTGCTGGTGCACGAACGGGTCGTTCATCAGGATCAGCGCCTGGGCCGGGACGTTCGACACCATCCGCCGGCCGGCGGTTGTCGCCGGCGGCGGCGTGTCGAACGCCGTCAGCAGCGGGTCGGGGAAGTTCCGCCGCACGGCGAGGTACACGCTCCGCCGGCCGGCCCCGTCGAGCGGGCCGTCCTGCTTCGGCCGGCCGCGGCCGTCCAGGAACGGCGTCAGGTGCGTCGGCACCGGCGGGCCGTACATCGCCCGGTCGAGGTCGCCCGACGCGGCCAGCAGGGCGTCGCGGATCGCCTCCCCTTCGAGCCGGCGGACGTTGGCCCGGTACAGGAGCACGTTCTGCGGGTCGGTCGCCGCGGCGGCCGGGTCGGGGCGGCTCGACATCTGGTAGGCCCGCGTCAGCACCAGCGAGCGGACGAGCGCCTTGAGCGACCAACCACGGCGGACGAAGTCGGCGGCCAGCCAGTCGAGGAGTTCCGGGTGCGACGGCCGCTCGCCCAGGGCGCCGAAGTTATCGACCGACGCGACGAGGCCGCGGCCGAACAGGTGGTGCCAGGCGCGGTTGACGGCGACGCGGGCCAGGAACGGATTGCGGTCCGGGTCGGTGACGAGGCGGGCCAGCTCCAGCCGGGCGCTGCCGTGCGGGGCGGCGAGCGAGCCCGGCCCGGCGAGCGCTTCGAGGAACCGCCGCGGGACGAGTTCGCCGGGCGACTTCGGCGAGCCGCGGACGAACACCCGCTCGTCAACGCCGTTCGCGTCCCACAAGGCCGGGGCGAGGCGGGACGTGAGCCGGGCGTCGGCCATGACGGCCCGCTGCTCGTCGGCGAAGTGCCTCAGCACTTCGGACGAAGGCCGAACGACGCGGAGCAACACGCTCGCGACGCGGGCCAGGTCGGCGTCACCGAGTGTGCCGTCCGCGAGGGCTCGCACGGCTTCGGCGGCGAGCCGCTGGTAGCCGTCCGCCAGCGCGTCCGCCGTTCCGGCGTCGAGCAGGGCCAGCGCCCGCGGGCCGGCACCGTCGGCCGGAGCGGTCGGTCGGTCGGCCTGCACCACGGCCGCGACCGCGAAATCGCCGTCCGCCCCGGCCGTGAACTCGACGTGGACCCGCTCGCCGCGGTAGCGCGTCAGGTCGTGCTCGACCCACGTCCACCCGTCCGAGCGGACCTTCTTGACCAGCGTGCGGTGCAGCGGCCCCTCCATCAGCGTGTGCCCGTCCACGCACGCAAACACCCGGCCGGTGCCGCGGACGAGCGAGTACAGCTTGGTCCGCTCCACGATGAACGAGCGGGTGCGGAACGT
>DASXAN010000712.1:0-2853 GCA_036406755.1 Gemmataceae bacterium | reverse complement strand
CGGGTTGGCCGTCGCACTGGCCGCCCTGGTGCGGTGGGGCTGGGGACACTGAGCGGGCCGGAGAGGCCGTGCGTTGGAATAATTACGGAAGAAACCCATTCCGATTGCAGACTTTCCCTCAAGTTGTAGCCGCCGCCGCATCCCGCGATCCAATTCCGTCGGGCGGCACAGAATCCGGTTGCCGACTAAGACCTGCCAGACATGCCACTTGCGCCGGATCGCGCCGGGAATCGGCCCGCCGCGCCGCGATCCGGCACGCCGGCTGCGATACCTCTGGCGTCCCCGGACACACCAAACCCGAAGGAGCCGGTCATGACCGTCTCGACCGACGACCGCCCGACCCTCACGTCCGCCGAGGTCAAGGAACTCCTCCGCGAGGTCGCGTTCGTCATCTGGCACAGCCGGAAGATCAAGGTGGAGATTGCCGCCGGCGCCCGGGCGGCGGCGCACGCCGCCGAACCGTCCCGGCCGGCGACGTGTGCCGCGTGAGGCGGATGAGCGCGGCGAATCGCCGGGTCCGTGGCGGCCGGGTCCTATAACCTCATCACCGGGCCGCCTTCGGACTTTCGCGGAGATTCACCGATGCCCCCGTTCCGCCTCGCACTCGCCGTCGGCCTCGCCCTGCTGGCGGCGCGGCCGGCCCGTGCCGACGCCCCGCTCGGCCCGGAGGCTTACGCCGCACTGCGGTGGCGGTGCATCGGCCCGTTCCGCGGCGGGCGGACGGTCGCCGCCGCCGGCGTGCCGGCCAAGCCGAACGTCTTTTTCGTCGGCGTCTGCAACGGGGGCGTCTGGAAGTCCACCGACTCCGGCCGGGTGTGGGCCCCGATCTTCGACGGCCAGCCGACCGGCTCAATTGGCGCGATCGCCGTCGCCCCGTCGAACCCGGACGTGATCTACGTCGGCTCCGGAGAGGGCTTGCAGCGGCCGGACCTGAGCGTCGGCGACGGCGTCTACAAATCCACCGACGGCGGCAAGACGTGGAAGCACACCGGCCTGCGCGACGGCCAGCAGGTCCCCGCCCTGATCGTGGACCCGGCCGACCCGGACCGCGTCTTCGTCGCCGTCCTCGGCCACCCGTACGGGGCCAACGCCGAGCGCGGCATCTTCCGCTCGACCGACGGCGGCGCGACCTGGGCGAAGGTGCTGTATAAGGACGAGAACACGGGCGCCGCTGCCGTGACGTTCGACCCGACCGACGCACGGACCGTCTACGCCGTGCTCTGGTCCGCCCGCCAGGGGCCGTGGGAGAACGGCGACTGGCAGGGAGCCGGGAGCGGCCTGTACAAGTCCGCCGACGGCGGCACCAATTGGAAGCCACTGACGGCCGGGCTGCCGACGCCGGCCGAGGGCCTGGGCCGGATCGGCCTGGACGTGGCCCGATCCGACCCGAAGCGGCTCTTTGCGATCGTGGACGCCCCGCGGGCCGGCGGCCTGTACCGCTCCGACGACGCCGGCGAGTCGTGGCGGCGGGTCAACGGCGACCCCCGCCTCTGGGGCCGCGGCGGCGACTTCGCCGAGGTCAGGATCGACCCGAAGAACCCCGACCGCATCTACGTCGCCAACACCGCCTGCTACCGATCCGAGGACGGCGGGAAGTCGTTCACCTGTCTTCGCGGCGCCCCCGGCGGGGACGACTACCACACCGTCTGGATCAACCCGACCAACCCGGACATCATCCTGCTCGCCACCGACCAGGGGGCGATCGTCTCGGTCAACGGCGGCGCGACGTTCGGCAGCTGGTATAACCAGCCGACCGCCCAGTTTTACCACGTCGCCACCGACAACCGCTTCCCGTACTGGGTCTACGGGGCGCAGCAGGAGAGCGGCTCGGCGGCCGTCGTCAGCCGCGGCCGGGACGGCCAGATCACCTTCCGCGACTGGCACCCGGTCGGCGTCGAGGAGTACGGCTACGTCGCCCCGGACCCGCTCGACCCCGACATCATCTACGGCGGCAAGATCACGCGGTTCGACCGCCGCACCGGTCAGGTGCAGAACATCGCTCCCGAGGCGGTCCGCAGCGGCAAGCACCGCTTCCTGCGGACGGCCCCGGTGATCTTCTCGCCGGTCGATCCGAAGGCGCTGTACTTCGCCGGCAACGTGCTGTTCAAGACGACGACCGGTGGCCAAACGTGGACGGTGATCAGCCCCGACCTGACGCGGGAAAAGCCCGACGTGCCGGAGTCGATCGGCGTCTTCCGCACGCCGGCATTGACCACGATGCCGCGCCGCGGCGTCATTTACACGGTGGCCCCCTCGTACAAGGACGCCGACACGATCTGGTGCGGCACCGACGACGGGCTGATCCACGTCACCCGCGACGGCGGCAAGCACTGGACCGACGTCACGCCGCCGGGGTTGACGGCGTGGAGCAAGGTGTCGCTGATCGACGCCGGCCGGCACGACGCGGCCACCGCCTACGCCGCCGTCAACCGCTTCCGCCTCGACGACCTGAAGCCGCACGTCTGGCGGACGCACGACGGCGGCAAGACGTGGGCGGAGATCGTCCGCGGCCTGCCGGACGACCCGGTCAACGTCGTCCGCGAAGACCCGGTGCGGCCGGGGCTGTTGTACTGCGGCACCGAGCGGGCCGTGTTCGTCTCGTTCAACGACGGCGACGACTGGCAACCGCTCCGTCAGAACATGCCATGCACGTCGATCCGCGATCTGGTGGTCCACGGCGACGACCTGGTCGTCGGCACGCACGGCCGGTCGTTCTGGATCCTCGACGACGTCTCGCCGCTGCGGCAGTTGACGCCGCAGGTCGCGGCCGCCGACGCCCACCTGTTCGCGCCGGCGGTGGCCACGCGGGTCCGCTGGAACCTGAACACGGACACCCCGCTGCCGCCCGAGGAG
>DASXAN010000711.1:0-3036 GCA_036406755.1 Gemmataceae bacterium | reverse complement strand
AATCTCCTTGACGCACGGGCCGCAGGTCGTGGACCAGAAGGTGACCAGGACCGGCTGGCCCTGCAGCGCGTCGCTGCGGACGACCGACCCGTCCTCCGCCGGCAGGGCGAACGCCGGGGCCCGGGCGCCCTCGCGGACGCCGACCGCGTCGCCGCAGCCCGCGGTGGCCGGGACGGCCAAGCCGATCACGACCCAGAGTGCTTTGCACAGTCTCATGGCTGACCTCCGGCGTAAGTCGGTGAATGCAGGGTGGCGGACGGGTCCGCGTCGGCATCGGAGACTGGCCCCCAGCCGGCCGGCTCGTCCCGGCCGGCAGTGCCGCCTTGGCCGGTGGGGTCCGGCACGTCCTGCCAGCCGGGCGACGCCGCCGGGTCGTTCCAGGCGGATTGCCAGTCGGCCGCGGGGTCGCCGCGCCGGCCGAACCGCCCGCAGCCCGTGCAACCGCCCCACGGCCCCTGGGCCTGCGGACCGGCGCCCCCGGGCCGACCGCCGAGCACGCGGAACGTCAGGTCCACCACGCCGCGCTGGAGCCGGTCACCGGCCCGGAACGTCTCCCGCAGCGTGTCGCCGAACTGCCCCTCCATCGCCTCGGTGACCCGGTCGAGGGCGTCGGCCACCAACTGCCGGGAGCCGCCGGAGTCGCGGGGGGCCAGCAGGTTGCCCAGCTGCTGCAGGCCGAACAGCGACATCGACCAGCTGAAGCTGAGCGACGATTTCGTGAAGTCGCGCACGGGCGTTCCCCCTCCCGCGGCGGCGCCCCCACGGGGCACCGCCCACCGCCGGTCACGCGAGCCGCCGCAGCGCCCGGGCCAGCAGCACGAGCGCCACCCCGAGCACCACCAGCTGACCGACGAACAGGTTCACCCCCAGCGCCGGCCGCTGGTCGGTCAGGACGATCATGGCCGCCGCCCACAGGGCGACGCCGCCCAACTGCACCGCCCGCAGCCGGGCCGGGGCGTCGGCGTCCGCGGCGGCCGGGGCGACGTCGGCCCGGGCCGGCAGCTCTCCCGCGGCCAGCCGCCGCACCGCGGCCGCACCGCGGAGGGCACCGTCCTGGAGCAGCGGCGGGCCGGCCGTCAGCCAGCCGAGCACCGCCTCGGACGAAAACGCCGCCCCCCAGGACTGCCACGCCAGGTGCCGGTGGCAGACCCGCTCCAGGTATGCGCCGATGTCGAACCGCGGGGCGAACCGGGTGATCAGGCCGTCGCTGGCGATCGCCGAGCGGATGTACTTGATCACGTCCCGCTCCGGCCAGACGCCGCACGCCCGGGACAGGCGGAGCATGTCCAGCATCACCAGCGTGAAGTTCTTCCGCAGCCGCCGGTGCCGGCCGCGGACCTCGTACCAGTCGTCCGCCAGCCGCCGCAGCCCGGCCTTGAAGGCCTCCACGTCCGACCCCGGGCCGGTCGCCGAGACGGCGAAGAACGCCCGGCACATGCCCTCGGTGTCGCCCCGGGTGTAGGCGTAGGTCATGGCGACCAAATGCCGGCGTGAATATATGCTCAAGACTCCCGTGATCCCGAAGTCGATGTAGCCGACGACGTTGCCCGGCAGGACCATCAGGTTGGCCGGGTGCAGGTCGGCGTGGAACGCCCCGTGGCGGAAGGCGTCGCCGAGGAAGTTGTCGATCAGGTTGCGGGCGAACGCGGCCGGGTCGAACCCTCCCGCGGCGAGCCGGCCGAGCACCCGGTCGTCGCCGGCCGCGGCGGCCCGCAGGTAGTTCAGGACCGTCACCCCGTCGAAGAACTCCATGACCAGGGTGCGGCGGGTGGTGTACGCCCGGACGACCGCCGGCACCCGCTCGGCCGGGTTGTCCCGGGCGTTGCGGCGGAGCCGCTCCATGTACCCGGCCTCGCACCGGAAGTCCAACTCCTCCCGCGTCCAGGCGATGAACTCGCTGACCGGCTCGACCACCCACGCCAGCCGCCGCAGCCCCAGCCCGCGGATCAGGCCGACGGCCGCGGCCATGAGCCGGATGTCGCCGCCGAACTCGGCCTCGACCGTCGGCCGCCGCACCTTCACCGCCACCGTGCGGCCGCGGAGGCGGGCGACGTGGACCTGACCGACCGACGCGGTGGCCAGCGGCGTCGGGTCGAAGTCGTCGAACAGCTCCGCCGGCCGCTTGCCGAGTTCCTCGACGAACGTCCGCTCGACGTCGGCCATGCCGAACGGTGCGACCCGGTCGAGCAGGTTGAACAGGGCGTCGCAGTACGCCGGCGAGACGATGTCCGGCTGCAGCGCGAGCATTTGGCCGAACTTGATGAACGTCCCGCCCAGGTCTTCGAACACCGCGCGGAGCCGCTCCGGGCCGGCGACCGGGGCCGGCCAGCGGCGGGCCAGCCACCGCCACCGCGGCCGGCGGCGGGCGGCCAGGTGCGCCGCCCCGTGCCGGGCCACGACGGCCGTCAGCCGCGCCAGTCGCCGGGTGTTCGCCCACACGCCCATCGACCGCCCCCTCACGCCTCGACGCCCTGCGGAATCGCCGCGGCCGCCACTTCGGCCGGCACCACGTCCGGGCCGAACACCGACCCGTAGAACACCGACGGCCGGCGGTCGCGCATCCACATCATCGCCGCCTCCAGCCGTCGCCGCACCAGCCGGCTGACGGCCCGGACCGCCGCCTCGTCGCCGGCCGCCTCCGGCGGGTAATCCCGCCCGACCGGGATCGGCTCCAGTACCAGCGTGTGCCACTTCGAAGGCAGCGGGACGTAGAGCGGGAACGTGGGCGTGACCGGGATGTACGGCCACTCCGCGTACCGCTTCCACCACGCCCACTCGATCTTGCCGACGACCGGGAACGCTTCGGCGCTGCCGACGGTGACGAACGGCACGATCGGCGCCCCGTGGCGCATCGCCATGCGGACGAACTCGTCGCGGCCGAACCGGCTGAGACGGTACGCATCGCGATACAGGCAGAACGCCCCGCGGATGCCCTCCGGGAATAGGGCCAATAGCTCGCCCCGCCCCAGGGCGTAGTCGGCGTTCTCGTTGCACGGGATCAGTGCCCCCTGCTTGACCATGAAGTCGTGCAGGCCG
>DASXAN010000710.1:0-1519 GCA_036406755.1 Gemmataceae bacterium | reverse complement strand
CGCCGGGGGCGTTCGGAATCGTCAACACGCCGGACGTCTGGAAGTCCGACGCGCTGACCGTGCTGCCGGCCCCGGTCGTCGCCCCGACCGTCACCGACCCGGCGGGCTGGTTGGTGAACAGGCTGAAGGTGACCGGGCCGGCCACGCCCGCGGTCACGGCCAGGGCGCCGCCGTTGGTGAAGTTGGCGAACGACGCCGGCCCGCTGACGGTCACGGTCGAGCTGCTCGACGTCGTCGCCCCGGCCAGGACCGCGCCGCCGGTGGCGGCGAACGTGCCGGCCCCACGGAGGAACCCGCCGCCGACGGCCGCCCCGTTGAGCGTCAGCGTCACCCCGGCCGGGGCCTCCAGCACGCCGGCATTGAGGGTGAACGTGCGGGCCGTGGTGGCGGTGGCGGCGTACCGGAGTGTGCCGAAGGGGCCGACCGTGACCGGCCCTGCGCCGAGGCTGGCGTCGCCGCCGACCTGGAGCACGCCGGCGTTGACCGTCGTGCCGCCGGTGTAGGTGTTCGTCCCGGTCAGGGCCAGCGCGCCCGGGCCGGTCTTGAGCAGGCCGCCGGACCCGCCGGGTCGGTCGGACACCGTGCCCGAGAGCGCGACCGTCGCGCCGGACGCGACGTCGACCGTGGCGACGCCGGCCCCGGAGGCCGGCCCGATCTGCACCGGGCGGGAGGCGCTAAAGGTGCCGGTCGCTGCGACCGTGGCCCCGGTATTGATGGTGACCGGGCCGGCGGCGGCGCCGAGGTTGGCGTCGGCGCCGACCCTCAGCGTGCCGGCGTCGACCCGCGTGCCGCCGGTGTAGGTGTTGGTGCCGGACAGCACCAGCGTCCCGGCCCCCGCCTTAACGAGGGCGCCGGCCGTGCCCGGGCTGTCGGCGATCGGGCCGGAGAGGGTGTTGACGTCGGAGCCGTTACTCACGAACCGGTTGGGGCCGACGAGGAACAGGGCCCGCGGCAGGTCAATGCCCCCGGCCAGGAACTCCAGGCCGCCGGCCGCGTCGTTGGACGCTCTGAGCGTCAGCCGGTTGGCGGGGTCGCCGAGGCTGGCGTTGCCGCTAACGCCCAGGGCGCCGCCGCCGAAGAGGCCGACGTCGCCGGTAAAGGTGTTGACCCCGGTCAGGTTCACACCGCTCGTCGGCGGCGAGGTAAACGAGACGTTCGTGGTCCGGCCCGCCGCGGAACTGACGACGCCGGAGAGCGTGACGCGCGAGTTGTTGCTGTCGTTGAAGACCTCGTTCGGGTACGCAAAGCCGAACGTCGAGAGGTTTTGATCGGCGAACTGGAGGGCGTTGGCGAACGTGCCGCTCGTGCCGTCGCCCAGCGCGAGGTCGAGGGTCTGGATTCGGGCAGAGCTCGAGCCCGATTGGCGGTCGTTGAAGCGGAGGGGGCTGGCGGGATCGACGGCGCTGACGTCGGTCAGGCGCAGGCCGCCCTCGTTAATGTTGATCGGCCCGGTCAGGGACCCCACGTTAAACCCGCTCAGGGTCAGGACGCCTCGGAACCCCGCCTTGCTCAGCCCGCC
>DASXAN010000709.1:0-4345 GCA_036406755.1 Gemmataceae bacterium | reverse complement strand
GGGGGCGCTCCCGGCTCGGCAGGAGCCTCGCCCTCCCACCCGCCGCCCCCGACGGCGAAAAAAAAGCGGGCGGCCCGGTCGCCGGGCCGCCCGCGGAAATACCCACGTCACGTCACTTCATCGGCCGGTGCTGGCGGTGGCAGCCCATGCACTCGCCGGACAGCTTCTTGTGGGCGGCGGCCAACGCCGTCTTGTCCTTCTTCTCCGCCGCCTCGTGGAGCGTCTTGGCGTCGTCGGCGTACGTCTTGGTCAGCCGCTCCCAGGACGCCTTGCTCCCCTTCGGCGGGTCGTTCTTGCCCAGGAACTCGGCGAACGCGGCGTACTCCTTGGTGTTCTTCTGGACCGCCTCCCAGTCGATCTTGCCGGCCTTGAGGGCGTCGCCCAGCTCGGAGTGCAGGCCGCCCTTCCGCTTGTTCACCTTCTGCATGATGTCTTCGATCGACGGCACCTTGTCGTCGGCCGCCGTGAGGCGGTCGGCCCCGAGGTTGGCCAGCACCAGCCCGGCCGCCGCGGCCGCGCCCAGCATCCACGTCTTCATGCGCTCACACCTCGTCGGAGAAGAATATGGCCCGTCGGCCGCGAATGACGCCGACCGAACATCCTTGTTTAACGGCCGCCACGGGCCGTGTCAATCGGCTGTCACGGTAAGATGGAAAGTATGAGAACGCCCGCGGACCACATCAAGGACCAAGCCCGCGCCCTGGGCTTCGCCCTGGCCGGCGTCGCCCGGGCCGCGGAGGCCGACGGGTTCGCCCGGCTGCGGGAGTGGCTGGCCCGCGGCTACGCCGGCGAGATGGCGTACATGGGCCGGTACGCCGACGCCCGCCGCCACCCGGCCGCGGTGCTGCCGCAGGTGCGGAGCGTGGTGATGGTGGGGATGGAATACGCGGAGGTCCAGAAGTCAGAGGTCAGAGGTCAGAAGTCAGGTTTTCAAAGCCCACCCACGGCGGCGGGTGGGTCTTCAAGTCCCCGACACCCCGCGAAGGTCGCCCGTTATGCGCGGGGTGCAGATTATCACGACGTCCTCCGTGACCGCCTGAACCGCCTGCTCGCCTGGGTGCGGGCCGAGTTCCCCGGCACGTCCGGCCGCGGCGTTGTGGACACCGCCCCGCTCTTGGAGCGGGACTTCGCCCGCCGGGCCGGCCTGGGCTGGATCGGCAAGAACACCATGCTCATCAACAAGCACCGCGGCAGCTACTTCTTCCTCGGCGCGCTGTTGCTCGACCTGGACCTCGACCCGGACCCGCCGCACGCCGCCGACCACTGCGGCACCTGTACGGCGTGTCTGGACGCCTGCCCGACCGGGGCGTTCGCCGGCCCCGGCTGGCTCGACGCCCGCAAGTGCATCAGCTACCTGACCATCGAGCTGCGGTCGCCGGTGCCGCAGGAGTTGCGGCCCGGCGTCGGCGACTGGCTGTTCGGCTGCGACGTCTGCCAGGAGGTGTGCCCGTGGAACCGCAAGGACGGGTCGGAGCCGGAGGCGGTGGACGCGGCCGAGCTGCTGGCGCTGACGGAGGACCAGTTCCGCGAGCGATATCGGGGGACGGCGCTGTTCCGCACGAAGCGGCGGGGGCTGCTGCGGAACGCGGCACTGGTGCTCGGCAACACGGGAGATGAGCGGGCGTTGCCGGCGTTGCGGCGGGCGCTGGAGGACGCCGAGCCGCTGGTCCGCGACGCGGCGTCGTGGGCGATTGAACGGATCGCGGGGCGCGGCGACTGAGCGCTAACGCACTTCCAGCGTGTAGTCCGGGTATCCCATGCCGTTGCTTTCCTCGGTCAGTCGGAACGACTTGCCGAACACCGGTGACTTGATCCATCCCCCAGACCTGCGGGCCGCGGTGTAGCCGCGGGACGAATGGCGGAAGATGTCGAATTTCAGCAACGGCAGGCGGGCGTCAATCAGCCAGTACTCGGGGATGCCGGCCTCCCAGTAGTACTTCTGGAGCCATTCGGTGTCCTTGTCCTCGGATCTAGGGCTGACGACTTCGATGACCAAGTCCGGCACGCCTTCCACTTGGGTATACCCACCCGCCTTGCCCTCGACGTACTTCGCCCGGCCGGCGCGGAGCGTGTCGAATGAGACGTAGCTACCGTCAGGTACACCGGACATTTCGGCGGCCCAGTTGGTGATCCGCAGGCCATCGGTGAAATAGCGTCCGGTCTTCGTTTCCTTGACGAGCCGTCGGAGTACGGTCGCAATCTCGAGCTCAACTTGGTTGTGCGAAAAGACCTGTTCCATGCTCAAGTCCGCCCAGACGCCGTCGCGGAAAAAACAGATCCGCCCTTCTTCGGGGAAATCGTCGGACTCGCACCACCGTAGGAACGATTCCAGATTGGTGACCCAGGACGGGATACTGACCTGACCGGGCTCGTCGAAAATGACGGTGTGCATGATCGCTCCTCGTAAGCCGGTCGCATGATACCGGCACGCCCCGCCGGGTCCAACCGCAACCGCCGGCCGCACTTCCGCCCCGCCCGCCGGGGTTTCTCATTTTTTCCACACCGGTCGTCGGCTACAATCGTGGAATAGCCCCCAGACCGCGCCGACCACCACCGCCCGCGAGCCGAACACCCCCATGCAACTGGCCCAGCGCCTGGCCCAGCAAGGGCACCTGAACGAGTCCGACCTGCCCCGCATCGCCGAGGCCCATGCCGCCACCCCGGACAAGCCCCTCCACGAACTGCTCATCGAAAAGGGGTTCGCCAAGGAGGAACACGTCCTCGCCGCGCTGGGCGAGGAGTTCGGCCTGGAGGTCGTGGACCTCACCCAGACGCACGTCGCCGACGAGACGCTCCGGGCCATGCCGCTGAAGCTGGTCCACCGCCGCAACCTGATGCCGATCGCCCGCGAGAACGGCACCCTGGTGGTGGCCACCGGCGACCCGTACGACATCTACGCCCTGGACGAGCTCCAGACCCTGACCGGCCTGACCGTCCAGCCGGTCCTGGCCAGCCCCCGCGAGATCAGCCGCCTGATCAAGGTCCACTTTGGCGTCGGCGGCGACACCGTCGCCGCCCTGGCCGCCGAGCGGGAAAAGGAGGAAATCGAGCTCCTCGAGGACATCGAGGCCGACGACTCCGAGATGGCCAAGCAGGCCCAGGAGGCGTCGGTCGTCCGGCTGGTCAACGAAATCCTCATCGAGGCGGCCAACGAGCGGGCCAGCGACATCCACGTCGAGCCGGAAGAGAAGACGCTCCGCATCCGCTACCGGATCGACGGCCTGCTCCAGAACCAGCAGCTGCCGCCGGAAATCACCCGGTTCCAGAACGCCATCATCAGCCGCATCAAGATCATGGCCCGGCTGAACATCGCCGAGAAGCGGCTGCCGCAGGACGGCCGCATCAAGATGCGGGTCCAGGGCCGCGAGATCGACGTCCGCGTCTCGATCATCCCGATGATCTGGGGCGAGGGGATCGTCATGCGGTTGCTCGACAAGGGCCGCATGGTCTTCAACCTGGCCAACGTCGGCATGTTGCCCGACATCTACAACACGTTCAAGCAGCTGATCGACCGGCCGCACGGGATCGTGCTGGTGACCGGGCCGACCGGCTCCGGCAAGTCCACGACGCTGTACTCGGCCCTGAACGAGATCAAGGACGAGACGCTCAAGATCATCACCGTCGAGGACCCGGTCGAGTACCAGCAGCCGCACATCAGCCAGATCCAGGTCCACCACAAGATCGGGCTGACGTTCGCCCACGCCCTGCGGAGCATCCTGCGGCACGACCCGGACGTGATCCTGATCGGCGAAATGCGGGACCTGGAAACCGGCGAGAGCGCCATCCAGGCGTCGCTGACCGGCCACCTGGTGTTCAGCACGCTGCACACCAACGACGCCCCGAGCGCCGTCACCCGACTCATCGACATGGGGATCGAGCCGTTTCTGGTGTCGAGCACGGTCGAGGGGGTGATGGCGCAGCGGCTGGTGCGGACGGTCTGCCCGGACTGCAAGGTGCCGTTCACCCCGCACGTGGACGAGCTGCCGATCGACTTCCCGACCGGGGCGGCGGCCGAGGCGCTGTTGGCCGGCGGGCCGGTGCCGACGGCGCTGCCGTTCGCCAAGGGCGGCGACCGCGGGGCGGTGCCGACGCTGTACAAGGGGGCCGGGTGCCGGGCCTGCCGGCAGACGGGGTTCCGCGGGCGGACCGGCATCCACGAGCTGATGGTGATGACGGACACGATCCGGGAGATGGTGGTCAACCGGGTGAACGCGGCCGTGATCCGCCACGAGGCGATGAAGGGCGAGATGAAGACGCTGCGGCAGGACGGCTGGCGGAAGGTCCTGATGGGCAAGACGACGGTGGACGAGGTGGCCCGGGTGACCGCGGGGGACGTGGTGTTCTG
>DASXAN010000708.1:0-1978 GCA_036406755.1 Gemmataceae bacterium | reverse complement strand
CCCGGTGGGCCTCGAAGACTCGACCCACCCTACAGAAGAGGAGCCTCCCCCATGTCCGACGTCGTCACCGTCACCCCGCCGGCCGACAAGTTCCAGTCCCGCGACGACCTGGCGCAGTACATCGAGCAGCAGACGTCCGCCGCCCTCGAGAAGGCGCTCGGCCCCGGGGCCGTCCGCGTCGAGCGGCGGGTGCCGTGGGCCACCAGCGGCCCCGTCGGCCGCGACTCGGCCGGCTACAGCGTGCTCAAGGCCGCCGCCTTCGCGCTCGGCTACCTCGGCCCGGACCAGGCGAAAGAGGAACTACACGTCCACCAGCAGCTCCGCGACCTGTACCAGGGGTACGGGTTCGTGCCGCACTGCGGTCACCAGTCGTTCCTGGTGCCGCTGGCGTCGGCCCACCTGCCGGCGTTCGAGCCGCACGGGCAGAAGTTGCAGCAGGAGATTCGGGCCAAGATGGCCGCCGACGCCGGCCGGTTCGACCCCGACGAGGCCGGCTGGATCGCCCAGCGGGTCGGCCTGCGGACCAAGGCGCTCGGCACCCTGCTCGACACCGTCGGCGGCAGCCTGGTGGCCGGCCCGGCCCTCGGCGAGCTGATCGACCTGCAGCGGAACCTGGAGGTGTTCGCCGCGGCCGGGGCGCAGGAGGTGGCGCTGCCGCCGAACGGCCGGCTCCAGTTCCCGAAGCTGACCGGCGGCTCGACGGCGTACTGGGTCGGCGAGTCCACCTCCGTCACCGAGAGCACGCCGGCCACCGGCAACCTCGACCTCCAGGCCAAGAAGCTCGGCGTGCTGGTCAAGGTGAACAACGAGTTGCTGCGGTTCGCCAGCCCGTCGGCCGAGGGGCTGATCCGGATGGACATGGCCCGTGTCGCCGCTCTGCGGGCCGACCTGGCCATGCTCGAAGGGACCGGCGGCACCCAGATCAAGGGCCTGCTCACGTACTCGGACATCACGACGCACGCGGCCGGCACCACCGGCACGGACGGGGACACGTTCGTGGCCGAGGACGTGGCCCAGATGCACGCCGCCCTGCCGGACGCGGTCGCCGCCCCGGCGGCGTGGGTGATGCGGAAGGACATGCACGCCGCGCTCATGACCCGCCGGGCGGACGCGGTCACCGCCGCCGACGCGGCCGGGCAGTTCCTGTTCCAGCCGATCCGGTCGGTGGCCGACGCCCCGCCGCTGGAGCTGTACGGGACGAAGGTGGTGCGGTCGGCCCAGGTGTCGAACGCCCGCACCAAGGGGAGCGGGACGGCCCTGACGTACATCCTGCTCGGCTACTTCCCGGACTGGGTGGTGGCCCGGCTGGGGGTGATGGAGTTCCTGGCCAGCGGGCTGGGGGACACGGCCATCGTCAACGACCAGACGTACCTGCGGGGCATCCAGCACATCGACGCCGGCCCGCGGCACGCCGCCAGCTTCGTGCTCTGCGACCAGCTGGTCCTCGGGTAGCGGGCGGCCGGGCCCACCCGCCGCCGCGGGTGGGCTTTCGGGGGCTCCACATTCTTCGCCAATCTTGAACCACTTTGAGGGAACACGCATGTCCACGAAACTTCACGACTTCGCCCGCCAGGCGATCCTCGGCGGCGGGCTGACGCCGCGGACGGCCACGAGCACCGTCACCGGGTCGGCCGTCGACCTCATCACCGGCGACGGCCGGTGCTTCGCCGTCCAGCAGGTCGGGACCGTCAGCGGCGCGTCCCCGGCCCTGGCCGGCAAGCTCCAGGAGTCGGCCGACGGCTCGACCGGGTGGGCCGACGTCGCCGGGGTGACGTTCGCCACCGTGTCCTCGACGGACAACGTCCAGGCGATCACGTTCGACCGCACGCAGCGGTACGTGCGGTACGTCGGCACGATCTCCGGCACGTCGCCGTCGTTCGCCCTGGCGGTGATCGTCAGCGAGCAGAAGAAGCAAATCTAGTCCGTGGTCCGTGGTCCGTCGTCCGTGGCAAAGAGGGTTTTTGCCACGGACGACGGA
>DASXAN010000707.1:0-9200 GCA_036406755.1 Gemmataceae bacterium | reverse complement strand
GGCCGCGCCCCGGCGAGCGCTCGCCGGGCCGCGGCCGTCTTCTGGACAGCGGCCGAAGTCACGCCGCCGAGGGGGCCCGCCGTTTGCGGTACCGGCGGCACAGCAGCCCGACGCCGGCGACGCCGACCAGTGCCAGGGTGGTCGGCTCCGGGACCGGGGTCGTGGTGAAGGAGAACGACGACCCGTCCCAGCTGAGCATCGAGAACTGGTCGCCGCCGGGCGACAGCACGCGGTAGAGCTGCTGGCCGCTGCTGACGTAGTGGATGTTGCCGGCCGCGTCGAAGGCGATGTCGCGGCCGCTGTTCACGTCGGTGCCGGTGTCGATCAGCAGCCGGTTGGCGATGTCGGGGATGCCGTTGACCAGCGGCACGACGGCGACGTCGCTGTTGTTGAGCATGAGCGCCATGTACTTCTGGTCTTCCGAGACGGCCATCCCCAGGATGTTCCGCAGGATGTCGGGGGCGGTCGGGTTGCCCAGCAGCGTCCGACTGGCGGTGAGGGAGTCGTACGCCGTCGAGCCGTCGGGGTTCAGGACGACAATGCCCGCCTCGTTGCCCGCGGAGCGGTTCTGGGCCAGGTAGAACTTGCCGTCCACCGGGCCGACGTGCAGGTCGCTGGTCGCCGCGCTCAACAGCACCGCGTCCTGGTTGATGCGGGTCGGCGTGCTGTTGTCCGGCAGCGGGCCGGCGATGTCGTACCGCCAGAGGTTGTTCTGGCCGGTGCCGGCGCCGCCCTGGCCGAACTGGTTAGCGGTCAGGTCCTCGTCGAGGGTGTACAGGGTCACGGCGCCGCCGGCCCCGGGGACGGCGTGGACCGCCGTGGTCGAGCCGTGATTCTGGCCCGCCGGGACGATGCTCGGCCCGCCGGTGCCGGCCAGGACCTGGGCGCCGGTGGTTAGGGTGCTGTTGAGCTTCCAGACGTTGCCCTGGGCGTCGCTGAAGTCGGCGACGTAGACGTTGCCGTCGCGGGCCACCGACACGCGGAACGGGCTGCTGGAACTGGCGGCGACGCTGTCGAAGGTCCCGGCCGGCCTCTGGGCCGTGTTGCCGTAGCCGAAGGCGTCGGTCTGGTCGGCCTTCAGGGCGTACATGCCGTCGCCGACCGCGCGGCCCGTCCCGGTGGTCCCGGCGGCGCTGTTGGCGACGTACGCGGTGCCGAACAGCACACCGGCGTTGGGGTTATTGTTGACCGAAATGCCGCGCGGACTATTGAACTGAACCAGGGTGTTCGCGTCGCTGCTGATGAGCTGGAACCCGCCGTTGGCCGTGGGCTGCGACAGGCCGTTGGCGGACGTCGGCGTCGTGGCCCCGGTCGGGATCCGGTAGCCGACCGGGTCGGACTTGGTGGCGATGATCGAGAAGGTGTCGGTCGCGCTGGTCAAGTTGAATGTCTTGGTCCCCGCGGTCGAACCGTCGAGCGCCTGGGGGGCGCCGCCGTTGACCGTATAGGTCAGTACCGAGCCGCCCTCGTTGAGCACGAACGTCACGACCGTCCCGTTGATGGTGACGCTCGACGCGTACGGCGCCGCGGTCGCCACACCGAGGTTGAGCACGCCGACGACCGCTGCCGCCAGCAAGACGAGGCGTCGATTCGCCATTGTTATTGGTTCTCCGGGAAAGCGCAATACGGGGAACGCGTCCCAGCGGCTCCGGCGGTCCGTCGGAAGGCCATATTACGGCAGCGAAAGCCGCCGTCAAATCAAAATCGTCAGAAAACTAGCGCCCGGCCTCACGCCGGCCCCGCCGCCAACTCGGTCGCCACCGCCGCCGCCAGCCGGGCATTAGCGACGAGCAACTCCCGGTTGGCCTGCAGCGACCGGCCGCCGGTCAGCTCCGCCAGCCGAGCGAGCAAAAACGGTGTCACTGCCGGCCCGCGGACGCCGGCCGCCTCCGCTTGCCGTTCCGCCATCACCAGAGCCGCGTCGAACTCGTCCTGGCTCAGGGCCACCTTCTCCAACACGGCTTGGGCTAACAGCACCCCGGCTCCGCCCAGCACCCAGTGGGCCGCCACCAATTTCGCCGCCTCGGCCGGCGTGTTCACCCGGGCCGACACCGACTCGCCGGTGGTGTGGACGTAGAATCCGGGGAAGGTGTCGCACCCGTAGCCGACCACCGGCACGCCGAACGTCTCCAGGATCTCCAGCGTCCGCGGGATGTCGAGGATGCTCTTGGCCCCGGCGCAGACCACCGCCACCGGCGTGCGGGACAGTTCGAACAAGTCGGCAGAGATGTCGAACAGGGCGGGGGAGTCAGTTTCCGTGACGCGGTGGGCGCCGCCGATGCCGCCGGTGGCGAAGACGCGGACACCGGCTCGGTCGGCCAGGGCCATGGTCCCGGCGACGGTCGTCGCGGCCGTCCGCCCGGCGGCAACGGCCGCCGCCAGGTCACGGCGGCTGGCCTTGAGCACGCCGGTCGCCCGGGCCAACTCGACCAGCTCGGCGTCGGTCAGGCCGACGGTCGGCCGGCCGCCGAGGACGGCGATCGTGGCCGGCATGGCCCCGGCCTCCCGCACGGCCACCTCGGCGGCCCGGGCCGTCTCCAGGTTGTCCGGCCACGGCAGGCCGTGGGCGATGACGGTCGATTCCAGGGCGACGACCGGCACTCGGTCGCGGACGGCTTCGGCCACGGCCGGGCGGACGTCCAGGGGCAGCGGCGGCGGCATGGGTGTGGCCCTCCGGCCCACGGGGCGCCGCCCGTGGGCTTGACGCGGCAATCGACAATATCCCGCGCCGGTCCGATAATGCAACCAGATGACCGCACCCACCCTGACGCCAGAGACCCTCCTCCGCCTGTGCGGCGACGCCGCCCCGGCTGGGTGGTTCCCGTCGCAGTACGCCCGCGACACCGGGGCCGACCGGGATAGTCTGGACGAGCCCCTCAACCGCCTGCGGCTAGCCGGGCTGGTCGAGATCGGCGGGTGGGAGCCCGGCCGCGGCCAGTGCTACGTCCTGACCGCCGCCGGCCGGGCCGCCCTGGCCGACCCGCGGGCCCTGGCCCGGCTGCACGACGGCCACCCTCCGGCACCGGCCCCGGTCGTGCCGCCGCCGCGGGCAAGCCGCGCGTCGGCCTGGGGCCGGGGCGAGATGGTCCGGGCCGCGTTCTTCGCCGACTCGGCGTCCGCTCCCGTTCTTTACGCGCTGATCCTGGTTCAAGTCATCGTGTTCGCGGCCGGGCTGTCGGTCGTCGTCCGTCGCGGCGCGCCGGTGGGGAAGTACTTGGAGACAGGGCTAGCCCTCGCTCCGGGTGGTCTACCCGTCTCACCCATGGAGCCGCTCGTCCTCACGACGGTGGGCTTGGCCCGGGGTCAGTGGTGGCGGCTGTTGACTTACGCCCTCGTTCACTACGGCGCGCTGCATTTGGCGATGAACCTGTACGGCCACTTCGCCCTCGGCGCGCTGGTGGAACGGATGTACGGCTCGGTGCGGTTCCTGGTGCTTTACCTGCTCAGCGCCCTGGGCGGGGGCGTAGCCGCCGCCCTGCTCAGCCCGGTGGTGGCGGCGACGGCCGGATCGTCCGGTGCCCTGTGTGGCATGATCGGCGGGTTCGCTAGCTTCGTCCTCCTGAACCGCGGCCATCTCGGCAAGGAGCTATTCGACCACTGCCGCCGGTGGCTCGGGAATACCATCATACTCCTCGTCCTGTTCAGCATGCTGCCGCACGTCAGCTGGCAGGGGCACCTGGGCGGATTCGTGGGTGGGGCTGTGGCCGGGGTGCTGCTCACCTACCACCGGTTCGGCACGGCCGAGCAGCGGTGGGCCGCCCTGCTCGGGCTGGTCCTGCTGCCGATCGCCGGCGTCGCCCCGCTGGTCGAGCGGAACATCCTGCGGTTGCCCCGGCCGGCCGCGGATCGGGAGTTGGGCGGCCTGCTGCCGGGCAATCCGATCGAGCGGAACGACTTCGTCCGGCGGGTGGTGACGCCGGTCGAACCGATCCGCCTCCGGGCGGCGGCCGTGATGGACAACTTCATCGGCGCGCTGCGGGACCAGCCGGCGGAGGCCCGCGACCCGACCCGCGTGCAGGCGGGCCGGGCCCTGCTGGCTGTGCTGAAGCACGACCAGGATGCCGCCCGTACCCAGGTCGAGCAGGCCGGCCCGTACCAGGATCCGACTCTGGAACGGGCGCGGCGGGCGGCGGCGGCGTACCTCGGGGCCGCCGCCGCCGTCACAGTGGCCCTGGACGCTTGTCTGGCCCGCGGCCCGAACTGGCAGGTGACCGGTGAGCAAGGCACGACGGACGAGGCCCGGCTGCAACAGCTGTCCAACGACGCCCTCGAGGCCGAGCTGCGATGGAAGCGGCTGGCCGGGGCGGCCGCCCGCGGCGGGGCGAATCGACCCGGTGAATCGGCACATCTAACCCGCTGACCCCCCGTCCGCCGCGGCAAGGTCGCTAGACAAATGTCGCGGTAAACAGTATAAGGGAGTAAGAGTTATCCGATCCGTAAAGTCAGGGGGTCGGGAGATTGACCCCCGGGAGGCCTGTTTGACGACCGCGCTTCTGGCGGAACCCGACACGGGGTTTCGCTCCTTGCAACTCAACGACTCGCTCCTCGACGCACTCCGCCACGCCAAGTATTCGACCCCCACCCCGATTCAGGCCGAGATGATCCCGCACGCGCTGGAAGGCCGTGACGTCATCGGCCAGGCTCAGACCGGGACGGGCAAGACGGCCGCGTTCCTGCTGCCGTTCCTCAACGGCTGGTCGGAAGACGACGGCTCCGGTCCCCAGGCCCTGGTCATGTGCCCCACCCGCGAGCTGGCCGTGCAGGTCAATGAGGAGGCCCGCAAGCTGTCGCCCAGCCCCGAGTGCCGGTGCGTGCCGATCTACGGCGGCACCCGCCTGGGCGGTCAATTCGTCGCCCTGAAGAAGGGGGCCCACATCGTCGTCGGCACGCCGGGGCGGGTGCTCGATCACCTCAGCCGCGGGACGCTCAGGCTCGACAAGGTCCGCTACGTGGTCCTCGACGAGGCCGACCGGATGCTCGACATCGGCTTCCGCCCGGACATCGAGCGGATCCTCCGCCGCTGCCCGACCGACCGGCAGACGATGCTGCTGAGCGCCACCGTACCGCCGCCGGTCATGCGGCTGGCTCAGCGGTACATGAAGGACCCGGTGAACATCAACCTGTCGCCGGAGCAGCCGACGGTCGAGCGGATCAAGCAGTCCTTCTACACCGTGGACGAGGACCGCAAGTTCGACCTATTGCTGCGGGTGCTGGTGAAGGAGCGGCCGCGACAGTGCATCATCTTCACCGCCCGCAAGCGGACGGCCGACAAGCTGTACACGAGGCTCAGCCGCAAGCTGCCGGGCATGGCCGAGGCGATGCACGGCGACCTGCAGCAGTCGATGCGGGAGCGGATCATGGCCGACTTCCGCACCGGGAAGGTCGTGATCCTGGTGGCGACCGACGTGGTCGGCCGCGGCATCGACGTGGTCGGCATCTCGCACATCATCAACTACGACCTGCCGGACGACATCGAGAACTACGTCCACCGGATCGGGCGGACGGGCCGGATCGGCCGGGACGGGCGGGCCATCTCGTTCGTCACCCCGGAACAGGGGCGGCTGCTGACGGACATCGAGATCCAGATCAACAAGCTGATCGACGAGGAGCGGATGCCGAACTTCGACGCCTACGCCCCGCGGGTGAAGGCGGAGGAGGAGCCGAAGCCGCCGCCGAAGCCGGTGTTCGGCCGGCGGGCACCGAAGCGGTATAGCAACCGGCTGTAGTGATCTGGCGAACCGGCGGCGTGAGCCGCCGGGTTGTCTTGGAGTCAGCCCACCCGCCGCCGCGGGTGGGCTTGTGTGTTGATAGCCCCTCAGTACCGGGGCATGGACGGGTCGATCTGGCGGGACCAAGCGTCGATGCCGCCGGCCAGGGACGCGACCGGGCCGACGCCGGCCCGTTGCAGCATGTGCGCCCCGGTCAGGCTGCGGACGCCGTGGTGGCAGTAGACGACGACCAGCGCCCCGGCCGGCGGCTCGACCTCGCCGACACGGCCCGGCAATTCGCCGAGCGGGATCAGCGTGCTGCCCGGCAGGGCGGCGACGGCGTGCTCCTCCGGCTGGCGGACGTCGAGCAGGTAGACCGGTTCGCCGGCGGCGAGCTTGTCCGCGAGTTGCTGAACGCTGATCTGCGGGATCACAACGACTCCTAGATGCCGGCCCCGTCGTCGAAGGGGCCGAACAGCTCGTCCCAGGCTGGCTCACGGTCCAACTCGCCGAACGCGGCCAGCCACCGCTGCGCTTCCGTCGGCCCGACGCCGGCCGGCTTCTCCGGAGTCGGCGGCCGGGGAGGGCCGGGCCGTTGCCGGTCCAGCCAGTCGAGGTACTCGCCGCAGGTCCACGCCGCACAACCGCGGCGGCGGGCGGCCTGTTGCAGCCGTCGGTCGTCGGAGACGACCACCAGCCGCTTCGGGGCCGGGTCGTGGGCGATGAGCCATTCGATCCGGTCGTCCGCCTCGCCGCCGACGGCGAACTCGACCCGCACCGGCCCGTGGACCTGCTCGGCCGGCACGTCGGGCGGGGGGCGGCGGGCGTCGAAAACGACGGTCACCGGGTCGGAGGCGTGGGCGGCGGTGATGAGGCCCAGCAGGCCGGCCCGGGCCTTGGCCAGCTGGTGCGGCCCGACCGGGCCGGCGAGCGCCCCGACGGCGTGCAGCAGGTTGTAGCCGTCGATGACGAAGGGCATCGGAAGCGCGAAAAAAAAGAGGCGTAGTCGGCCGGGCCGCCACGCCTCTTTCTATGGGAAACGGCCCGGTCAGGGGCCGGTTGGGGGGAGCAATCCCGGGGAGCCGTCGTCGGCGTCCGCCGAGGGAACGCTGGAGTCCGGACCGGGGATGCGATACCTCTCACCCAACCAGCGCCCCAGGTCGATCCGGCGGCACCGTTCGCTACAGAACGGCAAGTGCGGAAACTCCGCCGCACTGTCCCCCGTCATCGACCGCTCGCAGATCGGGCAGCGTGCCTGGATCATCGGCCGCCCTCGCCCCCGTCCTTCCACATTTCCCCCCGGCCACCGCCGGCCGTCTACCCGGCCGTGCCGGTTTTGCCGGCTTTACCCTTGGAACCGCCCGAACCCCCCGCCTTACGCGGCTTGGCGGCCGGCTTCGCCTCGCCGTTGGTCGTCGCGCCGGCGTCGGCCTTCTTGTCTTCCGCCGACTTGCCCGCGTCCGTCTCGGCCTTGGCCCCGGCCTTGTACGACTCGCTGCGGTAGTCGGTCTCGTAGAACCCGGACCCCTTGAAGATGATCGACGCCCCGGTGCCGAACAGCCGGCGGAGCTTCTTCTTCTTGCACGCCGGGCACTTCGTCAGCGGCTCTTCCGAGAAATACTGAAACTCCTCGAAATCGTGCCCGCAGGCGTCGCACTGGTACTCGTACGTGGGCATGGTTTTCTCTCCGGACCCACCCGCCGCTGCAGGTGGGCTTACTAGCCTTCCGCGGTACTGACGACGACGGAGGCGGGCCGTAGGATCCGGTCGTGCATCTGAAACCCGGTCTGCAAGACCTGTACGACCGTGCCCGGCGGGTGGTCGGCCGACGGCCGCTGCATCACCGCCTCGTGCTTGTTCGGGTCGAACGGCTGGTCCTGGGCCTCGATCGGCGTGATCCCGTGCCGACCGAGGATCTGGACGATTTGGGCCTGCGTCGCGGCGACACCCTGGGCCAGCGGGCCGGTCTCGCCGACCTGCCTGGCCGCGTCCATCGCCCGCTGGAGGTTGTCCAGGGCCGGAAACAGGTCGCGGGCCAGCGGGGCGACGGCGTACTTCCGCTCGGTGTCCCGGTCCCGGGCCGCTCGCTTCTGGTAGTTCTCGAAGTCGGCCTGCGTCTGCTTCAGCAGCGCGACCGTGTCCTCGAGCTGCCGTTCGCTGGCCGCCAGCCGCTCCTGGGCGTCGGTGAGCATCTGTGGGGCGTCCGCGTCGGCTTCCTGGGTGTTCCGGTCGTCGGCCATCATTGTCTCCAACCCGAAGTCGTCACCCGGTTAGAGGGCGGTCGAGGGTCAAACGATGCAAACGGCTAGCCGGCGGCGTCGGTTTGCTCCGGCGGGCTGAAAAACTCCCGCAGCTTGTCGAGGAACCCCTTCCGGGCCGGGGAGACGTTCTTGTGCTCGATCTCCGCCAGCTCCCGGAGCAGTTCCTCCTGCCGCTTCGTCAGGTTCCGCGGCGTTTCGACCACCACCTGCACCAACAGGTCGCCCCGCCGGCCGCCGCGGATGTTCGGCATGCCCTGACCGTGGACCCGCAGCACCTCGCCCGACTGCACCCCCCGCGGCAGGGTGTGCTTGATCGCCCCGTCCAGCGTCGGCACGTCGATCTCCGCGCCCAGTGCCGCCTGGGCGAACGTGATCGGCACCTGGCAGACCAGGTGGTTGCCTTCCCGCTGGAACAGCGGGTGCTCGCGGACGCGGACGACTACGAACAGGTCGCCGCGGCCAGCCCCGGGGTCGCCGGCCTCGCCCTCGCCCGGCACCCGCACCCGGATGCCGGTGTCTACGCCCGGCGGGATCATCACATCGATCGTCCGCCGGACGGTCACCCGCCCGGCCCCGTGGCACTGGCCGCACGGGTCGGTCACGACCGCCCCCCGCCCGCCGCAGCCCGGGCAGGTCCTCTGGACGGAAAAGAACCCCTGCCGCTGGACGACGACGCCGTGGCCGTCGCATCGCCGGCAGATGGCCGGTCGGGTGCCCCGCTTCGCCCCGGAACCGCTACACTCGGGGCACAGCTCCTCGCGGGGGATGGTGAACGTCTTGCGGACGCCGCGGGCGGCCTCGACCAGATCGATCTCCAGGTGGTACTGGAGGTCGCGGCCGGGCTGGGGTCCGGCCCGCCGGCCGCCGCCGAACAGGTCGCCGAACAGGTCGCCGAAGACGTTGAACACGTCCCGGGCGTCGTGGAAGTGCGGGGCGCCGTTGAACCCCTCCAACCCCGCGTGGCCGTAGCGGTCGTACCGCGCCCGCTTGTCCGGGTCGCGGAGCACGTCGTACGCCTCGGCCGCCTCCTTGAACTTGTCTTCGGCCTCCTTGTCCCCGACGTTGCGGTCGGGGTGGAATCTCATGGCCAGCTTGCGGTAGGCCCGGGTGATCGAGTCGCCGTCGGCCCCGCGCTCGACCTCCAGGACCTCGTAATAGTCGCGCTTCGTGCCGGCCATGATGATCCCATACGGGCGGGGTTAGCCGCGACGCGGAGCGGCAGCGGAGCGGA
>DASXAN010000706.1:0-8546 GCA_036406755.1 Gemmataceae bacterium | reverse complement strand
GGAGGAGGTCGCGGAAGAACGTGATCAGCCAGCGCGGGTCGGCCTTCAGCCCCATGACCGGGACGCGGTCCTCGCCCAGCTGGCTGGCGGCCCAGGCCATGAGGTACTGGCCGAAGAAGAAGAGCAGGAACATCATCAGGCCGAGGGCGTACAGGCCCCAGAACAGCTTGCGGCGGAGGATCGTGCGCAGCCCGGTGCGGGCGACGGCCCAGACGGCCCCGGCCGGCCCGCCCAGCCGGCCGCGGTACGGGCGGTAGTGCAGCAGGCCGGTCCCGCCGGCGGCCGGTGGTGGCGCGACAAGCGTGGCCATTCAGTCGGTGATGACCCGGTGGAACATCTCTTCGAGCGACTCGTCGTCCGGCTCCAGGCCGCGGAGGACGACGCCGTGGTTGTCGGCCAGGGCGAAGAAGGCCCGCGTCACCCACCCGGGCGGCACGGCCACCCGGACCTCGCCACGCCCATTGTTCGCCACCACCGTCACGCCTTCAAGGGCCATCTCCTCCAGGAACGCGGCAGGGTCGCCCTGGAGTTGCAAGCGGTAACGGTCCTGACGGCGGGCGCACAGCTCTCGCACCCCGCCCTGCCCCCGCACCTTGCCGCCGTACAGAATTACCACCTGCTCACACACCTGCTCCACGTCCCCCAGCAGGTGCGTGCTGAGGATGAGTGACTTGTCGTGGTCCCGGCCGAGGCGGAACAGCAGGCGGAGCATGGCGTCGCGGCCGGCCGGGTCCAGGCCGCTGGTCGGCTCGTCGAGCAGCAGCACCGGCGGGTCGTGGATCAGGGCCTGGGCGAGTTTGAGTCGCTGCTTCATGCCGGTGGAGTATTCCTCGAGCTTGCGGTAGCGCGCGTCCTCCAGTTCCAGATAGGTGAGGACTTCATGGGCCCGCCGCTGGGCCTGCTTGCGGGGCATGCCGCACAGTTCGCCGGCCAGGGCGACGTATTCGACGCCGGTCATGCCGGGCACCAGCGCGTCGGCCTCGGGCATGAAGCCGATCTTGCGACGAAGCTCCCAGCCGTCGCCGCCGAGCGGGCGGCCTAGAACGGTGCCACTGCCGGCCGACGGGGCGAGCAGGCCCATAACCAGCTTCAGGAGCGTGGACTTGCCGGCGCCGTTGGGGCCGAGCAGGCCGATCCGCCCGGGGGCGACGGCCAGCGACACGTCGTCCAGGGCCGTCAGCCGGCCGTAGCGGAGGGTGACGTGGTGCAGGTCGATGAGCAGGTCGCCCGAACCCATGCCGGCTCTCCGTGACGCCGCGACCCGAGTCCGCGAGGGAAGCGATCCGCTCGGAGACTCGCGTCGCGGCGTCACAGTCAGGTCGTATAGTCCGCGTTCAGTCGGACGTACTCCGGCGTCAGGTCGCACGTCCAGAACGTGCACCGGCCCGGGCCGCCGCCGATCCGCAGCCGCAGACTGACTTCACGGTTCTGCTTCAGGTAGCCGGACGCCGTCGCCGCGTCGAACGGCAGCGGCACCCCGTCGCGGTACAGCGGCAGGTCGCCCAGCCACAGCGACACGTCCCGCTCGGCGAACGGCACGCCGGCATACCCGGCCGCGGACACGATCCGCCCCCAGTTCGGGTCGGCGCCGTAGATCGCGGTTTTCACCAGAGGGCTGTCCGCGACGGCCTTCGCCACCCGCCGGGCGTCACCGTCGCTCGGCAGCCCCTCGATCTCGATCGTGACGATGTGGGCCGCCCCTTCGGCGTCGGCGGCGATGGCCCGGGCCAAGTCGGTACAGACGTCGGTCACGGCTTGCGAGAACAGCAAAAGGTCCCGGCCGGCGACGGTGTGCCCGGACGCGCCGTTGGCGAACAGCAGCACGGTGTCGTTGGTGCTGGTGTGGCCCTCGACGCTCACGCAGTTGAACGACCGGTCGGCCGCGGCCGCGAGCGTGTCGCGGAGGAACTCCGGCGTCAGCCCGCCGGCGTCGGTGAGGACGAACGCCAACATGGTCGCCAGGTTCGGGCCGATCATGGCCGCCCCCTTGGCGAACCCGGTGACACAGACTTCGCCACCGGCGTCAAGTTCCACCCGCCGGCTCGCGACCTTGATGCGGGTGTCCGTCGTGCAGATGGCGTGGGCGACGGCGTTCAGGCCGTTGACGGCCGGCGTCAGGGCGGCCGCCGCCTTCGGGATGCCGGTGGCGATGGCATCCATCGGCAGCGGCCGGCCGATCACGCCGGTGGACGCCACCAACATCTGCTCGGCCCGGCAACCGACCGCGGCGGCGGCCATCTCGGCCATGCGGCGGGCGTCGGCCAAACCCTGCTCGCCCGTGCAGGCGTTGGCGTTGCCGGCGCAGACCACGACGCCGCGCACGGCCGCGGCCGGCAGCCGTTCGCGGCAGACGACGACCGGGGCGGCGACCACGCGGTTCTGGGTGAACACGCCGGCGGCGGCGGCCGGGGCGTCGCTGACGATCAGGGCCAGGTCGCGGCGGTCGCCGCCGTCCGGGCGGACGCCGCAGTGCACGCCGGCGTACCGATACCCGCGAGCCAGATGCACGTCAGTCATGATGAACCACTCAATCAAGAAATGAACCACAGATGCACACGGATACACACAGATAACAATTCATCTTGTTTTTATCCGTGTGTATCCGTGTGCATCTGTAATTCATTTCTTCAACGTGTACAACACCGCCGCCGCGGCGAGCTTCACCGCGCTGCCGTGGTCGTAGCCCTTGCAGTCGCTCGACGCGTGCTTCTCCAGCGCGCAGCCGATGTCGTACCTGCTGTACACCACCACCCACCGGCCGTTCTGCTTGATCCCCTCCAGGTACGTCGGCCGGCTGTCGCGGAACTCGGCCTCAGCCTCCTGCGTGCCCGGCCGCTCCTTCCGCAGCCGCACCGTCGTGATCGCCGTCCCGTTAATGTCCGCGCCGTAGAACGGGTCGTCCGGCGGGATCGGCTCCAGCTTGGCGTCCGGGAACAGCTTCGCCGCGAACGTCCGGAACGCCCGATCGAACTCCGCCTTGCCGCAGCAGGCGTCGGCCAGCAACAGGCCGCCCGTCTTCAGGTCCGCCCGCAGGTTCTCCAACTGCTCGGCCGGCACGTCGAACGCCTTCCGACCGTGCATGTACAGGAACTTGTACAGGAAGATGTCCGGGCTGCCGATCGGCAGGTCTTCCTTCTGGAGCGTCACGTCCAGCTTGTGCTCGCCCCGCAGGTACCGCATCAGGTTCGGCATGGCCCGCGGGGCCGGCTGCCAGTCGCCCTCGTGCTTGAGTTGCGCCGCCTTGAGGAACCCGCGGGGCACGTGCCGGTCCTCGGAGTCGTCGGCCACCTCCACCTTCGTCAGCCGCGGCTTGGGCATCTCCAGCCCGGTGGCGTAGGCGATGACATTGCCGGCCAGGCGGAACGCCTGCGTCCCTCTGTCATTTAGCCCCCGGTCATTGACCGGGGGCAAATTGCCCCGCGGCGTCCAGCGGTTGACCTCCCAGTACCCGGCCAGCGGTTGCGGGCTGAACACCACGACCGTCTTGCACCCCTGCTCAATCCCCTCCAGCGGCACGAAGTCCGGGCGGACGGCGAAGTGGGCCGTCCAGATCGGGTGGTCCGGCCGCAGCGGCGCCAGGTCCGTCTCCGGGAACAGCTCCTTCATCAGCGCCCGGAACCCGTCCGCGAACTCCTTGCGGCCGCAGCACGCCTCGGCGAAGAGGAACCCGCCCTCGTCCAGGTACGCCCGCAGCAGTTGCTTCTGGATCGGCGTCAGCCGCGGGGCGCGGTGGCCGTTCATGTACACGATCGGCGACTGGAGCAGGTTGCCGACCTCCTCCCGGAACTTGTCCCGCCGGCTGATCTCCACCCGCCGGGCGTCGTACACCTGCCACGCCAGCGGCTGCCGCTTGAACAGCTCCTTGCTGGCGAACTCGACCAGGTGGCGGGCGTCGTGGTGCTTGTTGTTCCAGTCGTCGTCCGGCCCGTGGGCGAACTTGCTGATCAGGATCGGCGTCCGCCCCTTGGACAGGAACAGCAGCGCGAAGCTGGTGGAGATGCTGACGGCCCCGTCGGCCCCGCCGGACAGGTACCACGACCCGTCGTCGTGTTGCCGGGCGTCGCTGGTCGGCAGGCACAGGAACTCGCACCCGTCCCGGTACCAGTCGTGCCCGGCCAGGAGTCGCCGGCCGGTGAGCCGGCCGGCCCGCTCGATGCCGTAGACGTTGTAGAACGTGTGCCCGCGGTCGCTGAACCGGAACCGGCCGTTGCCGAACACGTCGCCCTCGCCGAGCCACTCCAGGGCCCGGCGGATCGCATCGTTCTCCACGTACCGGCCGCACAGCGGGTCGCTGCCGTCGGCGTTTAGCCGCCGCTGGCCGGCGTCCAGCTCCTCCGCGGCGATCGACACCCCGCAGAGCCCGGCGACGGTCATCGTCAAGGTCGAGCCGTTGTTGCCGTAGTCGAAGGAGTACACCCACCCGCCGTCGGGCTGCTGCGTGTCCCGGTAGAACTTCCAGATCGAGTCCCAGACGGACAGGTCGATCTTCGCCCCCGCCTGCTTGCCGGCGTACAGGCCGAGCAGGGCGTACTGCGAGTTGGAGTAGTCGGTGCCGCTGACGTCGGCGGTGTACCCCCAGCCGTGCAGGACGCCGCCGCGGAACACGCGGGCCTGGATGAGCCAGTCCACGTTCCGCTGGATGCGCGGCAGGTCCTTCGGGTCGCCGACCTCGGCGAACACCATCGTCTGTAACCCGACGACGTAGGTGTGCACCGGCTCGACCGCCCGCAGCCAGTCCAGTCCCCGGCGGATCACGGGGTCGTCCGGCTTGACGCCGCAGTTGAGCAGGGCGAGCAGGGCGAGGGCGGTCGCCCCGCCCGGCCGGCTGGCGGCGATGCCGGCCTGGCTGAGGCTACTCTCCCAGTTGCCGCGGCCTCGCTCCTCGTTCTTCAGAAACTGCACGCCACGGTCGATGGCCGTCCGTACCTGATCGACGAGCGGCTCCGGGGCCGGGTCCGCGGCCGGCAGTGGGGCGACCAGGGCCGCGAGGCCGGCGGCCAGGGCTAGGCAGACGGGGAGACGCCGGGACATGAGTCGGCCTCCGACGAAATGGGCGAACGCGGGGCTCACTCCCGCGGCTTGGCCGCCGTGGTCCGGGCGGGCGGCATCATCATTTTCGTCCCAAGGGCAAGGACGTTGCCCGCCAGCCGAAACGCCAGGTCGCCGCGATCGGACTGACCCGGCCCGGCGTCCCACCAGCCGGACAGCGGCCCCGGGCTGAATACCACCGCCAGCCGGCCGCCGCAGTCGATGCCCTCCAGCGGGAACGCGGCCGGCGGCACGGCGGCGTGCGCCTTCCAGAGCGGGTGGTCCGGCGGCAGCGGGCGGAGCGGGTCGTCCGGCCACAGCTCCTTCGCCAGCGCCCGGAACGCCTGCCCGAACGCCGCATCGCCGCAGCAGGCGTCGGCCAGCAGTAGCCCGCCGCGAGCGACGTACCTCCGCAACAACTCCTTCTGCACGACCGCCAATTGCGGTGCCCGGTGGCCGTGCAGCCAGACGATCGGCACCCGGCCCAGCTCGGCCGCGGCGGCGTCCAGGTCATCGGCCTTCGCCGGCTCGAACTTGCGCGCGTCCCACACCTGCCAGGTCAACGGCCGGCCGTGAAACAGTTCACGGCCGGCGTAGTCGGCCAGATGTCGGGCGGCATTCGGCTTGGTGTCCCAGGCGTCGCCGGCGCCGTGAGCGAACGCCGCCAGCACGACCGGCGTGCGGCCTTCGGCCAGGAACAGCACGGCGAAGCTGGTGGACACGACCGGGACGGCATCGACAGATTGGCCGGACGACCACGACCCGTCCGGTCGCTGGTTCGCCAGCAGGTACGCTGCGCCTTCGCGATACCAGTCCCGGCCGCCGAGCATGCGCGGCCCGGCGTTGCGGCCGAGCCGGGCCAGGCCGTAGAGGCCGTAGTAGACGTTCTGCCGGCCGGCGACGCCGAAGTGGTCCCCGACCCACGCCAGCCCCAGGCCGCGGGCCATGACCTCCGGCCGGGCGACATCGCAGCCGGCGGCGGTGCCGTCCGGCCGGAGCCGCGCTGCCGCGTCAGCGGCGCCGGTGATCGCCAGTCCGTTAACGCCGGCGACGGTCATCGTCAGCGTGCCGGCGCGGGTGCCGTAGTCGGGCGAGTAGCCCCACTCGCCGTCCGCCTCCTGGGTGGCGAGGTAGAAGTCGCGGACGGATTGCCACACGTCGGCGGGGATGCGGGCACCGGCCCGCCGGCCGGCGTCCAGCCCGAGGACGGCGAACTGCGAGTTGGAGTTGTCGGCCCCGGCCGTGTTCCTGTCATATCCCCAGCCGTGCAGCTTGCCGCCGCGGAGCACCCGGGCCGCGACGAGCCAGTCAACATTCCGCTGGATGCGCGGCCGGTCCTGCGGGTCGCCGACGCGGGCGAACACGGCGGTTTGCAGGCCGACGCAGTAGGTGTGCTTCGGTTCGAGCTTCCGCAGGTAGTCCAGGCCGCGGCGGACCACGGCGTCATCCGGCTTGACGCCGGCTTCGAGCAGAGCCAGCACGGCCAACGCCGTCATACCGCCGGGCCTGGCGGCGGCGACCTGGGCCGAGTCCTCCCAGTGCCCGCGGCCGGCCTCCCGCTGCCGCAGGAACCGGATGCCGCGGTCGATGGCCTGGAGCACGTCATCCGGCGCGGCCGGCGGCGCCGGGGCGGCGAGCGCGCCAGCGACGAGAGTCAGCCCGACAGCCGAGGTGAGCAGGCGCATGACTGCGTCCTACGGGGCGGAGATGGGACGGCCCTCATTGTGCACCAGGAACGGCGTGCGCTCAACCACGAACCGCAGGTGCCGGCGAGCCGCCGGGCGTGTCTCGGCGGTCCTTTCAGCGCCTCGAGATTGAGGCAGGAGATGAACTACGGGCTGTAACACCGGTGACGGCGGCGCGGGCTACAACACCGGCGCGGGCACGGGAGCAAGGTGGGCTGCGCGGGGAGGGGTGTAACAGCCGGCTGCGACCTGCAGCGACAGATGACCGCAACCTTCGATTTAACAATAACTTATAAGAACACGTCGGTCCGCAGCCGCTGCGGGGAGCTGCGCTGCGGGCTACTTCTTGGCCGCGAAGTGCTTCTTGAAGAACTCCACCATCTCCGCGTGCAGTAGGTCCTGCAGGTTGCCCTTGCCCTTGTAGTCGTCCGCGTGCCGCAGGACGCACTCGATCCCGAGCGGGTCGAGCTTGGCCTTGAGCGCCTCGCCGAACTTCGGGTGGTGGATGCCTTGCCCCGGCCGGGCGTTCGCCGGTACCGGGGCTTTCGACTCGCTGTAGAACAGGAACACCGGCGGGTCGTCGGCCGAGACGTAGGTCATCGGCGATGCCTCCTCGTACATCTTGTGCGCGCGGGGCGAGTCGAGTTCGTCCGGCTTGAGGCCGTAGAACGGCATGAGCGCCGGGTGCTCATGCGCCCGGCCGCCGATGTTCGCCTTGATCCACCGCGGGTCGTAGGAGGTCTGGGCGGCGAGCACGGCCATGCACGTCAGCCGGGTGGACTGGCGGGCGACCGGGTCGGCCGACTTCGAGTCCGCCAAGTCGTCGTGGAAGCCCAGCCACAGCGACATTCCCGCCCCGGCCGAGCCTCCAGTGGCCGCGACCCGCTTCGGATCAAGGTTCCATTCAGCGGCCCTGGACCGCAGGAACTGGACGGCCTGGGCGCCGTCCTGCATCTGGGCCGGGAACGGGGCGGTGTCCGTCAGCCGGTAGTTGATCGCCGCGACGGAGATGCCCGCGTCCAGGCAGCGGCTGAGCAGGCCGGGGGCGAGCTGCGACTTGTCGCCCTGACGGAAGCCGCCGCCGTGGATGAACACGACCAGCGGCGTCGGCGGGGCGGACTTCGCCTTCCAAAGGTCGAGCACGTTCCGCTCGTGAGGGCCGTACCTGGCGTTTTGCACGTCCGGCTTCGGCTTGGCCCGGGCGGCCTTGTTGTCGGACTGCGCGGCGAGTGGCCCTGCGGCCAGGGTGATCGCCCACGCCGTCGCCAACCCCGCCAACATTCGCTTCGGCTGGCTCATCGCGCTCCCTCCCGGCCCGTCGGTTCAGCGTATGCAACCCCGCGGCCGGGGCAAAGTTGCGGCCGCACGTATGGCGAGCGCAAGGCCGCCGTCAACGTGCCCCGGGGTGGGAGGTTGGAGAATTAGAAAATTATGAAGATTCCCAGTTGCGTCTCGCCGGCCCGTCGGATTACAGTGGAGTCACATCTCCCGCCGCGCCCGCGGCCACAGCCGTCGGCTGCGGTCGCCCCGCACGACGGCCGACCGATTGATCCGGAGGTCATTCGGGAAACTCTCCATCGCTCCTCTCCGCAGTCGGAGGTTTCTGGCATGTTGCGTCCGTCTCACCCGCGCCGGCCCGCCTTCACGCTGATCGAGCTGTTGGTCGTCATCGCCATCATCGCCATCCTCATCGGAATGCTCCTCCCGGCGGTGCAGAAGGTCCGCGAGGCCGCCGCCCGGACCAAGTGCGCCAACAACCTGCACAACATTGCCCTCGCCTGCCACTCGTACCACGACCAGTCCGGCCAGTTCCCGCTGGCGTGCGAGTCGTTC
>DASXAN010000705.1:0-2662 GCA_036406755.1 Gemmataceae bacterium | reverse complement strand
CCCGGGACTCCAACGGGAGGGTCGCCGCGTGGGTGACTTTCACTTCCTGCGCCCCTGGTGGTTGCTGACCGTCATCCCTGCCGTCGGCCTGTGCTGGCTGCTGTGGGCCGCCGAGGACACCGGCCGGGCGTGGCGGAAGCTGGTCGCCCCGCACCTGCTGCCGCACCTGCTCATCGGCCGCGACGAGCGGTCGTGGTTCCGGCCGGTGACGGCCCTGCTCGCCGGCTGGCTCCTGGCCGTGGTCGCCCTGGCCGGGCCGACGTGGGAGCGGGAGCCGGCCCCGTTCGCCGAGGACACCGCGGCCCTGGCGATCGTCCTGAAGGTGACGCCGTCGATGGCGGCCGAGGACGTTCAGCCGACCCGCCAGGCCCGGGCGGCGGAGAAGGTCCGGGACCTGCTCGCCCTGCGACCCGGGGCGAAGACGGCCCTGTTCGCCTACGCCGGGACGGTCCACCGGGTGATGCCATTCACCGCCGACGCCGGGATCGTCAACGCCTTTGCCGGGGAACTGGCCCCGGACGTGATGCCGGTCGAGGGGGCCGCGGCCGGCGCCGCCCTGACCGCGGCCGACGACACGCTGAAGCAATCCGGCCAGGCCGGCTGGGTGCTGTGGGTCGCGGACGCGGCGACGGCGGACGAGGTCAAGGCGCTGGAGAAGTACCGTGCCGAGGGCCGGGCGCCGGTGAGCGTGCTCGCGGTGGCCGGCGACGGGCCGGAGCTGGCGTCGCTGCGGCCCGCGGCCGCCGCCCTTGGCGCATCGCTGGTGCGGGTCACGCCGGACGACGCGGACGTGCGGCAGCTCGCCCAGAACGCGCGGTTCTCGGCCGTCCCGGAGCAGGCCGGCGGCGAGCGGTGGCGGGACTTCGGCTACTGGCTCGTCCTGCCGCTCGCCGGGCTCGCGCTGGTTTGGTTCCGCCCGGGCTGGATGGTCCGGGTCGCAGCCCAGAGGTGACTGATGACGACGCGCCGACCCACGATCCTGTTCGCCGCGTCGCTCGGACTGGCCGCGGCCGCCCTCGCCGTCGCCACGGCCCGCAACCCGGACTTCTGGTCCACGCCGGACCGGCGGGCCGACCGCCTGTTCGCCGCCGGCCGGTTCGACGAGGCTGCCGCGATCTACCAGGATCCGTCCCGCCGCGGCGCCGCCCTCTTCCGCGCCGGGAACTTCAAGGACGCGGCCGCCGCGTTCGCCGCCGCCGCCACGCCGGAGGCCGCGTTCGACCGCGGCAACGCACTCGTGATGCTCGGCAAGTACGACGACGCGGTCAAGAGCTACGACCGGGCGCTGGCGCTGCGGCCCGGCTGGGCGGACGCGGCCGACAACCGGGCCGTCGCGGTCGTCCGCCGGGACCGCATGAAGCTCACCGGCGGGGACGAGACCGGCGGCGAGGAGAAGGCCGACAGGATCGTCTTCGAAAAGGGGAAGAACCCGAACCCGGGAGAGAAGACCGAGGTGGCCGGCGGCGACCCGCTGACCGACGATCAGCTGCGAGCGCTGTGGCTGCGGCGGGTCCAAACGAAGCCGGCCGACTTTCTGCGGGCCAAGTTCGCCTACCAGGCCCAGGCGAAGGAGGACGCTCAGCCGTGAGGGCCGCCCTGTTGCTCCTGCTCCTTCCGCCCACCGCTTCGGCCGCCGACCCGACGGCCCGGGTCAAGGTCGAAGTGTCGCCGGCGGACGGGGCGTGGGTCGGCCAGCGGGTCACGCTGGCGATCACCCTGGCCACGCCGGACCTGTTCGCCGGCGTGCCGTCGTTCGACATGCCCCCGATCGCCGGGGCGGTCGTCCTGCCGCCGGCCGGCTCGCCGGTGCTCGGGTCGGAGACGGTCGGTGACGCGAGCTACACCACCCAGCGGCACGAGTTCGCCGTCTACGCCCAGCGGGCCGGGGTCGTCCGCGTCTCGCCGTTCCCGATCCGGTTCGAGACGAACGCCGGGTTCGGCAAGCCGACGGTCCGGCGGCAGGTCACGACGGACGAGGTGTCATTCGCCGCCAAGCCGCCCCCGGGGACGGAGCGGCTCGGCACGGTGATCGCGGCCCGCGACCTCAGAGTCACGGACGAGTGGGCGCCGGAGCCGAAGGCCCCGAAGGTTGGGGACGCCGTCACCCGGACGGTGACGGTGACGGCGGCCGACGTGCCGGGGATGGTGTTCCCGCCGCTGCAACCCGGCGCGGTCGACGGGCTGGCCGCGTACCCGAAGCCGCCGGCCGTCAGCGACCGGACCGACCGCGGCTCGTTGACCGGGCGGCGGGTGGAGGCGGTGACCTACGTCTGCGAACGGCCGGGGGCGGTCACCGTCCCGGACCGGACGCTCACCTGGTGGGACTTGGGCGCTAAGGAACTGAAAACGGCGAACCTGCCGGGCCGGCGGTTCGAAGTCGCCCCCGCCGCGAACGCCGCGGACGAGGCCCCGCCCGCCCCGGAACCGGCCGCCGGGCGGCGCTGGTGGTGGGCGATCCCGGCCCTGGGCGTTACCGTGTTGCTGGGCTGGTTGCTGGTCCGGCGTGTCCGGCCGTGGCGGGTCCGCCGGCGGGCGGCCCGGGCGGAGGCCGAGCCGGCGTACTTCGCCCGGTTCGGCCGGGCCTGCCGCACGTCCGACGCGCGCGCCGTCTACGTCGCCCTGCTGGACTGGCTCGACCGGTTCGGCCCGATGGGGCTCGACG
>DASXAN010000704.1:0-3828 GCA_036406755.1 Gemmataceae bacterium | reverse complement strand
CGCCAGACCGCCTAAAGGCGGGACTCCAACCTGGATCGCCGCTCGGAGTCGTCACCGCTTCCCCGTCTCGTCCGCGAGGATGCCGACGACCTTCGCCTTCCCGTCCCGGATGCCGACCAGCAGCCGCAGCTCGGAAATGGCCATCCACTGCCGCCGACCCTTCCCGCCGCCGACCGGGTCCGCCAGGGCCGCGTAGCCGCCGTCGGCGCCGGTGGTGTCGATGGCCGGCTTCATGGCCTGCCGCGTTCGCCGCTCTTCCTCCACGCCCAGCCCCGTGATCGCCTTCTGCCACGTGAGCGTCTTCTCCACGTGGGCCGGGAACTTGTCGCCCCTGGCCAGCCGGGCCTTCAGCTCGGCCCGCAGGTCGGCGGCCGTCGTGAGCGTCTTCGGCCGGCGGAGGGTGCCGACGAAGAACGGCGCGTCGGCCGCATTCAGGAGCGCGTCCACGTCCTTGGCGTGGTACGCCTTCACGAACGACCGGGCCGCCGCGTCGAGTTCGCCGGTGCGGTCCGGCGAGTTGTCCGCCCCGGCGAGGCACACGGCCAGTCCGAACCCCAGGCCGGCCAGAAAAAAGCGCAGCACGGCACGCATCGTCGGAACCCCGTCTTGTGGTTGGATTGCGCGTCGGACAAGCGTAGGTCGCGTGACCGGACCAGTCAAATGCCGGGCATAAGCAGGTGTAGGGTGGGTCGAGGGAGCGGAGCGAGCGAGGCCCACCGATTGCGGGACCGTGTCCCCGCACCGGTGGGCCTCGCTCGCTCCGCTCGTTCGACCCACCCTACGAAGTCACGCCTTGCCGAGGATCAGGTCCACGACCCAGCAGCCGCGGACGTGCTCACCGCCCTGGCGGCAGTGGGCGAGGATGTCGGCGTCGGTGCAGCCGGCGTCCTCGAGGGCGTCGGCCAGGATCGGCAGGTCGTGGAAGGCCCGCTCGTCGTAGACGCGGCGGGCGATGGCCGGCACGGTGCCGTGGTTCCACGCCAGCCACGCCGGGTCCACGGCGACGGGGCGGAACGGCAACGGGCCGATAACGTCGTGAAGCAAACCTGCCCTTCGGCGGCGGGCCGACTGCCACGGCATGGTCTGGCTGAGCGCCTCGGCCACGAACTTGCCTACTTGGGATGGTACATAGTCCTTCCGCACCTGGGTCGTCGCCTCGCCCCGTTGCCACTGCCAGCCAAGGGAACGGATCGCCTCCGCGGCTTGGAGTCCTCCAGGTTCGTCGAGAATGGCAACCTGATGAGGCGAAAAACCAGCCAACAAGTTTGCCAAGTCGCTTTCCCCAGCCTCCCCGTCCGCATACCGCTCAAAGGCCTCGACGATCTGACGGCAACGGTCGGAGAGCAGGTGCCAAACTAGGCGACAACAAGCGACCGAATAGAGCCGCAGTTTTCTTTCGCTCGCCTTGGCGATAATGGGATCCAACATCCCCCGGGCATCGGTCAAGGCCATCCATTCGGCTTCCGTCATTGCGGCCCCTTGGTTTACCCACCGATTCTACGTCAACCTTGCACCCGCCGCCCGCCGTCGTAGTTCAACCCGGCCCGCATCCCCGGAGTCTCCGCCGATGCCCGCCTCCCCGCTCGCCGGCAAGCCCGCTCCGCCCGAGTTGCTCATCGACGTCGATCGCCTGATCCGCGACTACTTCGACCGCACCCCCGACGTGGGCGACTCACAGCAGCTCGTTGCGTTCGGCACCAGCGGCCACCGCGGCACCTCCCTCAACGGCACCTTCACCGCCGCCCACATCGCCGCCATCACCCAGGCCGTCTGCGAGTACCGGGCCCGGCAGAACACCACCGGCCCCCTCTACATGGGCAAGGACACCCACGCCCTCTCGGGCCCCGCCCAGCGGACCGCCCTGGAAGTCCTCGCCGCCAACGGCGTCGAGACGGTCATCCAGGAGGGCGACAAGCCGACGCCGACGCCGGTCGTCTCCGTCTCCATCCTCAATCACAACCGCGGCCGCACGTCCGGGCTGGCCGACGGCATCGTCATCACCCCGTCGCACAACCCGCCCCGCGACGGCGGGTTCAAGTACAACCCGCCGACCGGTGGCCCCGCCGACGTGGACGCCACCGACTGGATTCAATCCCGCGCCAACGACTTGCTCCGCGGCAAGCTCGCCGGCGTCAAGCGCATCGCTTACGAGCAGGCGGTGAAGGCGAGCACGACTCACGTCCGCGACCTGATCCGGCCGTACGTGGACGGGCTGGCCGCCGTCATCGACATGGACGCGGTCAAGGCCGCGAAGCTGAAGCTCGGCGTGGACCCGCTCGGCGGGGCGTCGCTGCCGTACTGGGAGCCGATCCGCGACCGCTACGGCCTGGACCTGACCGTCGTCAACCCGAAGCTCGACCCGACGTTCTCGTTCATGACCGTGGACCACGACGGCCAGATTCGCATGGACTGCTCCAGCCCGGACGCCATGGCCGGCCTGATCCGCCTCAAGGACAGGTTCCGCGTCGCCTTCGGCAACGACCCGGACTCCGACCGGCACGGCATCGTCACCCCGTCGGCCGGCCTGATGAACCCGAACCACTACCTCGCCGTGGCCGTGCGGTACCTGTTCACGCACCGGCCCGACTGGCCGGCCGCCGCCGGCATCGGCAAGACGCTCGTCTCCAGCGCGACGTTGGACCGCGTCGCCAAATCGCTCGGCCGCCGGCTGGTGGAAGTGCCGGTCGGGTTCAAGTGGTTCGTCAGCGGACTGCTCGACGGGTCACTCGGGTTCGGCGGCGAGGAGAGCGCCGGGCTGAGCTTCCTCCGCCGCGACGGCACGGTTTGGTCCACGGACAAGGACGGCATCATCGCCGACCTGCTGGCCGCGGAGATCACGGCTGTCACCGGCAAGGACCCCGGCGAGCACTACCGCGAGATCGAGGCCCAGTTCGGCCGGTCGTGGTACACCCGCGTGGACCAGCCGGCGACGCCGGCGCAGAAGGCGGCGCTCAAGAAGCTCTCGCCGGAGGCGGTGACGGCCGACACGCTGGCCGGCGAGCCGATCCGGGCGAAGCTGACTCGTGCCCCGGGCAACAACGCGCCGATCGGCGGGCTGAAGGTGGTGGCCGACAACGGCTGGTTCGCCGCCCGCCCGAGCGGGACGGAAGACGTGTACAAGGTCTACGCCGAGAGCTTCAAAGGCGAGGCGCACTTGGCCGCCATTCTCGATGAAGCGCGACAAATCGTAACGCGGGCGCTCGGATGAGCCGTTTGTGGCTTAGCAGTGAATCGCTAAGCCGCAAGCGGCTTTGTCAGCTGCACCGGTTCTCCGGCCGTTCCGCCGATTATGTAGACGCCCGTTCATCAACTGAGATTGCGTACCCTTCTTTGGCCGGGTATGTACCCTTCTGTGTGGCGCCCGTGGTGGGTGCCGCGGTGGAGGGTTTCGTCATGGCCGTCAAGCCGATCCCGGACGGGTATCACACCGTCACCCCGTACGTCATCGTGAAGGGCGCCGCCGGCGCGCTCGATTTCTACAAGAAGGCGTTCGGGGCGACCGAACTGTTCCGCATGCCCGGCCCGGACGGCCGGATCGGGCACGCCGAGATCAGGATCGGCAACTCGCCGCTGATGCTGGCCGACGAGTGCCCGGAGATGGGTGCTCAGGCCCCGCAGGCGGGGAGCAAGCCGCCGGTCTCGTTCTACCTGTACGTCGACAACGTGGACGCGTTCGTGGACCGGGCGGTGACGGCCGGGGCGAAGCTGACCCGGCCGATCACGAACATGTTCTACGGCGACCGTGTGGCGGGGCTGGAGTGTCCGTTCGGCCACTCGTGGGGCGTGGCCACGCACGTCGAGGACGTGCCGCCGGACGAGCTGAACCGG
>DASXAN010000703.1:0-1695 GCA_036406755.1 Gemmataceae bacterium | reverse complement strand
GGGACCGGCTGTTCGCCGGGCCGCGGCCGGCCGAGCTGCACCCCTTCCGCGAACTGGCCGGGTCCCGGCACCGGGCGGTGGCCACCGCCGGTGACCTGGTGTTCCACATCCGGGCCGAGCAGATGGGCCTGTGCTTCGAGTTCGCCACGCACGTCATGGAGCGGCTGGCCGGGGCGGTCACCGTGTGCGATGAGGTATACGGGTTCCGGTATTTCGACGACCGTGACCTGCTCGGCTTCGTCGACGGGACGGAGAACCCCACCGGGCCGGCCGCCGCGGCCGCGGCCATCACCGGCGACCTGGACCCCGGCTTCGGCGGCGGCAGCTACCTCATCGTCCAGAAGTACGTGCACGACATGGGCGCGTGGAACGCCCTGTCCGTCGAGGAGCAGGAGAGGGTGATCGGCCGCACCAAGCTGGACGACATCGAGCTCCCCGACGACGTCAAGCCGTCCAACTCGCACGTGGCCGTCAACACGATCACCGAGCCCGACGGCACCGAGCGGCAGATCGTCCGGGCCAACATGCCGTTCGGCGCGGTGGGCACCGGTGAGTTCGGCACCTACTACGCCGCCTACAGCGCCACGCCCAGCGTCACCGAGCGGATGCTGGAGCGCATGTTCATCGGCGACCCGCCGGGCAACTACGACCGGATACTCGACTTCTCCACCGCGGTCACCGGGAACCTCTTCTTCGTGCCGCCGGCCGACTTCCTCGACGACCTGCCAGATCCGCCACCGCAACCCGCGCCGTCCGATGCCGCGCCCGCGCCCTCATCCCCGTCCACGCCCCCTTCCGCACCGGCGGCCGACGGCTCACTGGGCATCGGCGGCCTGAAAAGGAGCAGCCAGCAATGAACAACCTGCACCGCGAGCTCGCCCCCATCTCCGAGTCCGCGTGGGCCAGCCTCGAGGAGGAGGCCCGGCGGACTTTCAAGATCAACCTGGCGGGCCGCCGGGTGGTGGACGTCCAGGAGCCGGGCGGTCTCACGCTGGCCGCCGTGGGCACCGGTCACCTCGGCGACGCCGAGGCCGCGGGCGAGGGAGTCAAGGCCCGCGTGCGCCGCTCCATGCCGCTGATTGAATTGCGCGCGCCGTTCACGCTGAACCGGCAGGACATCGACGATGTCGAGCGCGGAGCCCAGGATTCCGACTGGCAGCCGGTGAAGGACGCGGCCAGGAAGATCGCCTTCGCCGAGGACCGGGCGGTGCTGGAGGGGTATGCCGCGGCCGGAATCCGCGGTATCAGGGAAAGCTCATCCAACCCCCGGCTGACGCTCCCGGCCGACGTCACGGGCTATCCCGATGTGCTCAGCCAGGCCGTCACCTCGCTGCGGGAGGCGGGGGTCGCCGGGCCCTACGCGCTGCTGCTGAGCGCCGCGGCCTATACCGCCGTCAACGAGTCGTCCGAGGACGGCTACCCCATCCGGCGGCGGCTTGAGCAGGTGATCGACGGGGAGATCGTCTGGGCGCCCGCCATCGACGGGGCGTTCGTGCTCTCCACCCGCGGCGGTGACTACCAGCTGGCCCTGGGCCAGGATCTGTCCATCGGCTACCTGTCCCACGACGCGAGCAGCGTCGAGCTGTACTTCCAGGAGTCGATGACCTTCCTGGTGTATACCGACGAGGCTTCGGTGGCGATCGCAGCGGCGGCGCGGGGCGGCCGGGCCAGCCGCGGTTAAGCGGGCGGGGCGGC
>DASXAN010000702.1:0-2666 GCA_036406755.1 Gemmataceae bacterium | reverse complement strand
CCCCCAACCCCGCTCGCCAACAACTTCTGGACCGGCCACTACGGCGGGGGTAGACTGACGGGCCGTTGAGACCCTCTCCCCGCCGGAGCGCGCCATGAGCCTCCCCACCCGCCTCGCCGCCGCCCTCGCCGTCACCATGGTCACCGCACCCGTTCTCGCCGCCGACGCCAGGAAGCCGAACGTCATCATCCTCCTGGCCGACGACGTCGGCTGGGGCGAGTTCGGGTTCCAGGGCAACCCGCAAATCCCCACCCCGAACATCGACTCGATCGCCAGGAACGGGACGAAATTCACCAACGGCTACATCGCCGCCACCTACTGCTCCCCGAGCCGGGCCGGCCTCATGACCGGCCGCTACCCGACGCGGTTCGGCCACGAGTTCAACGGCGGCGGCAACGCCGGCGGCAAAGGATTCGGCCTGCCGCTGACCGAAACGACGATGGCCGACCGGATGAAGGCCCTCGGCTACGCCACCGCCTGCGTCGGCAAGTGGCACCTCGGCGGGCCGCCCGACTTCCTGCCGATGAAGCGGGGGTTCGACGAGTTCTTCGGCAGCGTCGCCAACCCCGGGTCGTACTTCACCCCGCAGCACTTCGTCGACTCCCGCAAGTCGGCCGACGTCTTCCCGATCAAGGACCCGACCTTCTACACCACCGACCAGTTCGCCGACCGGGCCGTGGACTGGATCGGCAAGCAGACCGGGCCGTACTTCCTCTACCTGCCGTTCAACGCCCAGCACGCCCCGCTCCAGGCGACGAAGAAGTACCTCGACCGGTTCCCGAACATCGGCGGCGACCGCAAGACGTTCGCGGCGATGATGGCGGCCATGGACGACGCGGTCGGCCGGGTGCTGGCCAAGGTCCGGGAGCGGGGCGAGGAGGAGAACACGCTGATCTTCTTCTTCTCCGACAACGGCGGGCCGACGCCGAGCACGACGTCGAGCAACGGCCCGCTGCGGGGGTTCAAGGCGACGACCAACGACGGCGGCACCCGCATCCCGTACAGCGTGCAGTGGAAGGGCAGGATTCCCGCGGGCAAGGTGTACGACTTCCCGGTGCTGAACCTGGACATCCTGCCGACGGCGGTGGTGGCCGCGGGCGGCACGGTGGACCCGGCGTGGAAGCTCGACGGCGTGGACCTGATGCCGTACCTGACGGGCAAGCAAACGGGCCGGCCGCACGAAGTGCTGTACTGGCGGTTCGGCCCGCAGTGGGCGATCCGCAAGGGCGACTGGAAGCTGGTGGCGTCGGCGTACGACAGGAACGTGCCGCGGCTGATCAACCTGGCCGAGGACATCGCGGAGGCGCACGACCTGTCGGCGCAGCACCCGGAGACGGTGAAGGAGCTGACGGCGCTGTGGAAGGCGTGGAGCGGCGAGCAGATGGAGCCGCGGTGGAAGCCGGCCCGGGCCCAGCGCGGGGCCGGCGAGAATGAGGATGAGGAGGTGGAAGACTAAGGCGAGCGGCGGGGTTTATACCCGCCGGGATTTGGGACGGCGGGGATAAACCCCGCCGCTCGCCTTACGCCGCCTTCGTCCGCCTCGCCGCCGGCTGGTGCTTCCACCGCCGGTGCAGCCAGAAGTACTGCCGCGGGTCCCGCCGCACCGGCGCCGCCGCATACCGCCGCATGATCGCTCCCAGGCTGGTCACGGCCAGCGCGCCACCCGGAGGCCGGAAACGCGGCGGAAGTGGGCGAGGTTGTTCGTCACTAGCGTCGCCCCCAGGGCAAGGGCGTGTGCGGCAATTAGCAAATCCATGGCGCCGATCGCCTGACCGGCCTGTTCCAGTTCGTGCCGGACGCGGCCGTACTGGGCGGGGCAGGTGGCGCCGTCGTAATCGAGCACCTCAAACGGCGTCAGGACCTTCCGAACGGCGGCGATCTCGGTCTCATAGTCGCCGCTATGGTGGGCCCCAAATTCCAGCTCCGAAACGGTAATCGCCGACAGCCCGACCACGTCGCCCTGCGCCTGGGCCTCCCGGCAGCGGGCTACCAGGGCCAGCGCCTTGTCGCGGCGGGCGCGCTGCCGGGCCGGCGCCTTGAGGCCGCGGAGCATGAAAATGACGATGTCGGTGTCCAGCACGTTCAGCACGGCGCTCAGCCCCGGGATTCCAACTCGGGCTGCACGCGGCCGCCGGCCATGAACGTGTCGGACAACTGCTCGACGCCCTCAAAGAAGACGTCCCACGGGTCCCGGGTGATCACGAGAAACCCTTCGCCCGTCCGCTTCAGGCGGACGGCCTCCGCCTCGACGCGAAACTCTTTCGGGAGCCGAATCGCCTGGCTCCGACCCGTCCGGAACACTTTGGCCACAGCCATGACCGACCTCCGCGCGAATGATATCTATCATATGGTATACGCCAGAGACGCGGACAGCAATGGTCTGCTGCCTTACGCCGCCTTCGCCCGCCGCGCCGCCGGCTGGTGCTTCCACCGCCGGTGCAGCCAGAAGTATTGGCCGGGATCGCGCCGCACCAGCCGCTCCAGGGCCGCCGTGTACCGCTGCGTGATCGCCTTCGCCGCGTCCGGCCGGTCGGCGTAGTCCTCCGGCAGGATCACCTCCTCCGCCACCACCTCGTACCGCATCGGCTCGCCCACCTTCGGCACCCCGACCACCACCAACGCCGCGTTGTACTCCAGGGCCAACAGCGCGATCGACTTGAACGTGG
>DASXAN010000701.1:0-5605 GCA_036406755.1 Gemmataceae bacterium | reverse complement strand
GCCGGCTTCGGCGCGGTCTCCAGGGGCTCGCCGCCATCGGCTTTGACCCAGGGGCGGAGGCGTTCCAGCCGGGCCGGGCCGACGCCGGGGACGGCCCGCAGGTCGTCGGCGGTGCGGAAGGTGCCGCGGGCATCGGCGATGCGGCCGGCCAGGGTCGGGCCGACGCCGGGCAGCTGCAGCAGTTCGCCGGCGTCGGCCCGGTTCAGGTCGATCGGCGGGGCGGCGGTGACGTCGAGCGGTCGGCCGCCCGGGCCCGAGAACAGCCGGCTGGCCAGGAGGGCGGCGGCGGCGCCGAGGAGGAAGGCGGCGGCGAGTTGGGCGGCGTGCGGCCACGCCGCGGGCGGCGCGGGGAGAGACGGGCCGGCGGTCGGACGGGCGGCGTCCACGGGGGGCGGTCCTTGCGCACCGGGCGATCCGTCGCGTATCGTAGGCGGAAATGTGGTGAGGGGCTAGGTGGTGGGCAGGGAAAAGGCGAACCGGCGGCTCACGCCGCCGGTTATGCCTTCTGCAATTTCGACTGCCACTCGTCGAGCAGCCGGCCGATGTCGCGGTATAGGTAGTCGAGGTTGGCCAGCTCGTGGCCGAGGTCCACGGCCGCGGCCAGGTCGCCGGCGTCGGCCGTCCCGGTCGCCAGCTGGAACATCACCTCCTTGCGGGAGGCGTCCTCCGACGGCGGCAGGTTCTTCAGTGCGTCGCGGAAGTTCCGCTCGGCCAGCCGCCAGTTGTTGCGGTTCTTGAAGCAGAACCCCAGGTACATGGCCGCCTTGCCCAGCAGCTTCGGGTCCTTGCGGACCTGCTGCAACTCGCCGATCGCCGCCTCCATCTGCCCGGCCCGCATCAGCCGCACACCCAGGTCCAGCCGCAACCCCAGGTCGCCCGGGGCGCGGTCGGACTTGAGCCGCAACAGCTCCAGCTCGCGGGTGTTGATCTCCTTCAGGAGTCGCAGCCGGACCTTCCGCAGTTCCTCGTCCTCCGGATCGGCCTTGAGCTGCTCGTCCGTCAGGGCGAGGTTCTTGCGGAACGGCTCCAGCTCCAGCTCGGCCAGCTCGACCTGAATCTGGAAGTCCCGCCCGGTCGGCCCCAGCCCCTGGTGGAGCACGGCCGCCGCGTCTTCGTTCCGCCCCTGGCGGCGGTGCAGGGCGGCCAGTTGCAGGTACGCGGCGGGCTGGGTCGGGTCGGCGTCGATGCGGGCCTTCAGCGCGTCCGCCTCGTGGGCGACCCGGTCGGCGGCGGCGGCGGCTTGCGCCTCCCGGGCCATCCGCACCACCGGCGAGTCGTCCGTCACCACCTTCTCGTAGTGGCCCCGCTGGATCGTCTCGCTGGCGGCCAGGTCCTTGGCCTTGTGCACGGCCTCGGCGTCCGACGGGTCTTTTTGCTTGACCAGCTCCCAGAGCTTGATCGCCTCGGTGAAGTTGCCCCGCTTCTCCAAGAGGCGGGCCAGGGCGCGGTTCACGGTCGCGTCCTTGGGGTCCTTCTCCCGGGCCTGGGTGAGGATGAAGATGGCGACGTCGAGCAGGCCGGCGGCGGCGGCGGCGGCGGCCATGTCCAGCTGGGTGCCGGTGTCCCACGGGTTGCGGGTGAGGACCTGCTCCCCGTGCTCGAGCACGCGGAGGTGATCCCGGCCGCGCTTGGCCGCCTTGAGCTTGGTCTTCGGCTTGGCCGTCGTGAGGAAGGCGAAGAACCCGCCGCGGAGGTTGTTCTTGTGGCGGGCCTTCTGGTTCTTGCGGAGCTCCTGGCGGTAGACGAGGTTGGCCGGGTCGAGTTTGCAGCAGGTGAGCAGGAGCTGGACGGCGTAGTCGTAGTTGTCGGTATTGATGGCCCGGCGGGCGTGTTCGAACCGCTCCGCGGCGATGCGGCGGTGCTCCGGACTGGGTGCGGGCACGCGGGACGGGTCGGCCATGCGCGGGGTCCTCTCGGCGGTGCGGGCCGGCGGCGGAGCTGTCCGAAACCTTTCGGTGCAACGACTGTACCGCGCGGCCGGGCGCGAGTCTACCGGCAACCGGCGGTACAGTTGATTATAGGGGCCGGCGGCGGCCGCCGCGAGGAGGTCGCCCGTCGCGGGGTGGCCGGCGGTCTGCCAGGATCAGCTTGACGGCCTCTGCCAGGCTGGCGCGGCACTCGTCCGGCGTGCGGCCCTGGCCGTTGGCGCCGGGGACTTCCGGGCAGAAGCCGATGCACCAGTCGCCGTCCCACTCAAGGATCGCCGTCAACTCAGGGTGCATGTCCTTTTCCCACGGCCCGGCGCCGGCCCTTCGGCCCGGCCGACCGGCTGCCCGCGGACGCCTTCGTTCGCCCACGCCGCTGGGCGGCCCGGTCCGCGGCGACTTGTGCCCAGAACTCCTCGTGGGTCAGGAACTCCCCGTCACGAATCTGTCGGCGGGACTTCTCCAGAATGGCCTGGAGCCGCGGCGAATTCGCCAGGACGAGCCGCTCCGCCTCGTCCCCGTCCCGGACGCCCACGATCACCGCCACCGGCCGGCCGTTGCGCGTCACGACCACCGGTCCGGACTCACTGGCCTTCAAGACGGCGCCCAACCGCGACTTGATTTCGGCGACTGATGCGGTTTTCATTCGTCCACGTCCTCTCCCCCGACGATCAGGCGATTGCGGACTTTCTCGCCGATGGCCACTACTTGGACGACGCGCTGATCTTCGTCGATATCGTACAAGATGCGGAAGCGGTTGTTCGGGCCGAACCGGATCTCCCAGTGCGCCGCAAACGGTGCGGGCTGGCGCAGCGGCTTGCGGTTCTTCGTCTCCACATTTGGCTCGAACCGCAGCTGAGTTTCCATCGCCTCACGAATCAGGCTGTCATACCGGGCGTCGATGAATTCCAAATGCCTTGTCACGCCGCGGGCGTAGATGAAGTTGTAGGGTTGCCGACGCGCCATGGTCGCTGTACCCTTCCGCCTCACCGCAGCAACCACTCGGCGACCTTGCCCCCGTCCACCCGCAGCGGCTCCCGCCGCAGCCGGCCATCCGCCCCGGCGGCGCGGTAGGCGTCGGCCACGAGCTGACCGGTCCCGGTGCCTCGATGATTGTGCAGTAGCAGTTCGCCCGGCGCACACAGCGCCGCGAACGCCGGCGGGCCGCCGTACTTCACCGCCCCCGGCAGCATCATCGGGTCGTCGGCCGACTTGACGTTCTCGAACCGGAACCCATCCAGGTCGGCGGCGGTGCGGGCGACTGTGTCGCCGGCCAGCGCCCGGGCCAGCACCACCCACGGCCCGGCCGACTCCCAGCCGACCAAGTGCACCGTCTTCGTCTGCGGGTGGCTGCGGGCAAACGCCACGGCCGTCAGGATGTCGTGGACCCGTTCGCCGAGGAACGGCCGGTTGTAGCCGAACGTGTAGCCGGCGTACTTGGCGTTCACGGCCGGCTTCGCGGCCAGCTCGCCGGTGCCGAACACGTCCACGGCCAGGATTGCCGCCTTGCGGTCGAGGATCGCCTGAGCCTCCGGGACCAGCTTGCCGTCGGCGAACAGGCTGGCCTTGCCCTTCGGGTGGACCCAGACGACCACCGTCCCGTCGTGCTCCGGCCCGCGGACGCCGTAAGCCGGGACCGCCTCATGCCGGCCGGTCCGCGTCAGCAGGAACTTGCGGGCCATGCGGCCGGCCTGCTCGTCTTTCGGCCCGACCTCCGTCGCTTCCACGCCGCCGGCCGCCGGCAGCGCGTCGTGGACCATGACGCCGAGCGCCCCACCGACCACGCGGCGGAACTCCGCCAGCTTCGCCGCGTCCGCCGGCGCCAGGGCCGCCATCTGTTTGTCTGACGTCTCCGTCAGCACCTTCTTGACGCCGTCCGCCCCGACCTCGTCCGCCGGCCGCGGGTGGTCGCCGTCGTAGACGGACAATTCCTTCGGCGGCACCGGCTCGAACGGCCGTTCGCGGACCGGGCTTGGCAGGCCGAACTTCAGGTGCGTGTTAAACCAGCCGTACATGACCTCCCGGCTGACCTGGTTGTAGTTGTGGCCGAACTGCGGGAAGCACCTGGCCAATACCTGGTCTTCGGCCCCGTACAGGCGGTAGAGTGCCTTCAGCTCCGGCAGGCCCTTCGACTCGATCTCCCGGGTCCAGTCGTTGGCGCCGCTCATGCCGAGCGGCTTCGGGGCGAACAGGCCGGCGATCTCGACGTTGCCGGTCCCGAGCCGCAGGTACGGGGCATTCTCGCACACGCACCCGCCCTGCATGGCCGTGCTGACCATGACGGCCGGAAAGGCGGCCGTCACCCGGTCGTCCAGGGCGGCCAGGATGAACGTCTGTGTGCCGCCGCCGCTGGCCCCGGTGACGCCGACGCGGGTCGCGTCCGCGTCCGGCAGGCCGAGAACGAAGTCGAGCGCCCGCAGGCTGTTCCACGCCTGCAGCCCCATCGCGCTCTGGAGCCGCAGCAGCGCCTCGGCGTCGAGGAAGCCGTCGGTGTGCGAAATCGCCTTGCTGTCGGCGAAGCCGACCATGTCGTAGTGGAACACGACGCAGCCCATGCGGGCCAGCTGGGCGCAGCGGGCCTGGAGCGGGAACCGGCCGCCCTCGACCGTGGTTTCGGCCCCCTGGGCGATCTGCTGCCGGGCCGCCTTGTCGCCCGCGTCGTAGAACCGGCCGTTAGCCCAGTGGCCGTGCGGGCAGAGGACGACCGGATGTTTGCCGCCGGTCGACGGCCGGTACAGGTTGCCGGTGACGTAGTGCCCCGGCAGGCTGGCGAACGACACCTTCTCGACCGTGTAGCCGTCGCGCTGAATGGGGCCGTGGATCGTCGCGTGGACCGGGCCGCGGTCCGGCATCGGCCACAGGCCCAGCGCCACCTGGAGCTGCGTGCGGAGCTCCCGGCGGCGGGCCTCCCACTCCCCCTTCGTCGCCGGCAGCGCAAACGGGAAGTAGCCGTTGAGGTCCTTCGGCTTGTCGGTCAGCCGGTGGTCGGGCGGGCGGTCGCCGCCGGAGTACAGGCGGGTCGGGTCGTCGGCCCGGGCCGCGGTCGCACACAACACCAGGCCCAGCGCGAAACTGATGCGGACGGACATGGGAGAGTTCCTGCCGGCGGGCGGGCGGAATAGGATGACGGCCAGCGTACGCCGGCGGCGCCGGGCCGTCAACCAACCACGCGGGGTGTCCCATGTCCAAACCGATGCGGTCGGCCCTCCTGATCCTGGTCGTGGTCGCCGTCGTGTTCGTCATCCTCTACTACGCCTCGTCGTCCGTGAACAAGGCGTTCGGGGCGGACGCCGGCGGCCGGGCGACGCAGCTCTTCAACGGCAAGGACCTGACCGGCTTCTACACCTACCTGCGGGACGTGGGCAAGAACACCGACCCGAAGAAGGTGTTCACCGTGACCGACGGGGCCATCCACGTCTCCGGCGAGGCGTTCGGCTACCTGGCGACCGAAAAGGAGTACGAGAACTACCACCTGACGGTCGAGTTCAGGTGGGGGGAGAAGACGCACGCCCCGCGGGCGGACAACGCCCGGGACAGCGGCGTGCTGCTGCACATGACCGGCGAGGACCGCGTCTGGCCGCAGTGCATCGAGTTCCAGATGATCGAGGGCGGCACCGGCGACATCATCCTCGTCGGCGGCGGCCGGAATAAGCCGACGAAGCTGACGGCCACCGTGGAAC